>NZ_JBHTXX010000002.1:79757-352240 GCF_042791415.1 Arthrobacter sp. NPDC056691 | reverse complement strand
GACGGCGTCGGCTCGCTTATTTCTGCAAAGAAGGGGCCCGCTTCCTTTCGGAAGCGGGCCCGTTCTGTCCTGACACTAAAGTGTCAGGTTGGGATTTAAGAGCTTCTTGAGTTGGTGTCAGCGAAAGGGGAATCGGACCCTATTCTGACGTCGTTTTGCGCCGACGCCTGACGTCAGGTTGGGGTGTACTTCGACCTGTGAATTCGCTCAGCCGCAAGGACTCCCGGCAGATCGGTGATGGCAATGTTCTGTCCGGACTGAAGGACCGGCAGCGCACAGCAAATTTCCTCTGCTACAGCCTTGGTTCAGTTCTCGCAGAAATTCCGCAGTGTGGGCGTGTCGGGGGTCAGGGGTGCTGTGGGGACGCAAAAGGTGTCAGCGGGGGAGGAGACTGGAGAATTCGTGGTTTTGGAAGACCAGGGGGTCTGTAAGGATGCCGGTGGTGAGGCCCAGGACTCGGGCCAGGATGAAGGCGTGGTCCCCGATGGGCGTAACGTTCTCGATTTGGCATTCCATGGCTGCGACGGCGCCTGCGACCAGTGGGGCACCGTATGCTCCTTGGGTCCAGAAACTGTCGTCGAAGCGGTCGGCTTCTTTTTTACCGAGCTTGCGGCAGAAGCCGGCCTGACCGGAGGCCAGTGTGCTGATGCCGAGCACGGTGGCTTTGTTTAGCTGTGGCCAGCTGGAGGACTCGTGGCCGACGAAGAAGCCGACCAGGCACGGGTCCAGGGAGATGAAGACGAAAGATCCGACGATTATGGCGGCGCGTTCACCGGTGAGTTCAGGCTGTCCGGCGACGACGGTGACGCTGGTGGGCACCATGGACATGACGTCCCGCACGTGGGTGGGGTCGAGGGTTCCGGGCCGTTCGGTAACGATAGTCATGGCTGGCCCCTTCGGTTACCGGTGTTGCTGGATGTAGTAGAGCTGGTCGGCTTCGACCCACACTTCGTATCCGTCGAGTTTGTCTATGAGGATGCGTGAGTCGACGCCTTCCGGTGCGAGCCACAGCATTCGGGAGTCCGGGGTGGCATCTTCGATGCGTGCGGTTCTGACGTATGCGCCGTTGTGGCGGATTTCCACTGTTGCTGTTGTGGGGAGATGGAACCAGTCATCGACCCGGTAGGACTGTGCCGGCTGGGGGGTGAAGGTTCTGTGTTCGATCGGGAAGGATCCGGCGGCTGCATGGGCTGTTAGTGCGTTCATCACGGTTCCTTAGGTGGTGGTGGCAGGGTTTGGGTTCAGGTACCACCGAAACCGGGGAGCGGGTCGGTGGCACCTGAGAGGGGTTGGCCGGTCGGGGCCTTGCTGTGGGTTTAGGCGACGGCTTGTGTGTCGGCGGCAGGGGCAGGTGTCGGGTCTTTTTTACCGGTGGCGAAGAGCCCTGCTGTGTATTCGGATAGCCAGCCAAGGCAGGCTCCGGCGATTAGGGCAAGGGAGGTGCCGGCCGCGTCGAAGCTGGTGCCGAAGTAGGCGGCGCATCCGGCAAACGCTCCGGGGATGAAGCCCAGGACGCTCCAGCGGGCTTGGACGCACATGGCGAAGGCTGCGATGGCGACGGAGATGCCGAGCGCCCCGGGGACGGGGAGGTTCGGCGCTGCCCAGAGGATGATGGCGCCCCACAGGACTCCGGAGAGGTTGGCGGGGATCGTTTTGAGGAGTCCGGCGCGTTTGCCGCCGGCGGCGAAGAAGCATGCCCAGGAGAGGAATCCGACCCAGGTGATGAGGCCCAGGGGTGTGCTGAATTGGGTCCAGAGGCCGGCGAGGATGCCGGCGGTGATTCCGATGATGACGAGGGGCTTCATTGGTGGTTCCTTAGGGTCAAAATGGCGTCGTTGTCTTTTTGAAAAGGAAAGCTAAGGGAGTGTGCACGCTTCGCTGGCGTGCACAGAACGCGGAGCAGTGTCAGCTCGTTCGGGTGCTGGTGAATCAGGCGGTATGGCCCCGGCCGGCAACCGGGGCCATACTGCATGGGCCGTTTGTTAGAGGTGGGTCAGGGCGAGGTCGGCGGGGTCGGCGCTTTCGGGGGTGGCCGGGGTGTGTTCGGCCGGTTCGCGGTGGAATTCGCCGTTTTTCATCACTGCGGTGATTTTGGTGATGTCCTGCAGGATGGTGATGTCTTCGAGCGGGTTGCCGTCGACGAGGATCATGTCGGCGTAGAAGCCGGGCAGGACCTTGCCGAGTTCGTTGGGCTTTTGGAACAGTTCCCCGCCGAGGGCGGTGGCGGCGATGATGGCTTCCATTTCGGTGTAGCCGAAGAGCTTCACGAAGTGGTCCAGGTCGCGGGCGTAGGTGCCGCGTGGTGTCCAGGCGAAGCCGTAGTCTCCGCCGGGCAGCACGCGGATGCCGCGGCGGCGCATCTCCTGCATGGCCTTGACGGCGATGTCGAGTTCGCGGGCGTAGCCGGCCTGTTCGGCCGCTTCGTGGGAGTAGCCGAAGGCTTCGGCGTCGTTGAGGGTTGCGACCAGCCAGTTGATGGCAGGGGCGACGAAGACACGGTCCTTGGCGGCCTCGAGGAGGTCCATGCCTTCCTCATCGATGTAGGAGGCGTGGTAGATCATGTCGACGCCGGTTTTCAGGGAGATGAGGACGGAGTCGCGGCTGCGGGCGTGGGTGCAAACGCGCACGTGCCGGCGGTGTGCTTCATCGACGGCGACCTGGAGTTCTTCTTCGGTGATGTAGGTGTCGGTGGCTGCCTTGGAGCCGGTGATTTCCTCGCCGGAGATGCTGAGTTTGATCTGGTCCACGCCCAGTCCGATGGTTTCCCGGACCACTTTGCGCATTTCCTCGACGCCGTCGGCGATCTGGGTGATGCCGGGTACGAGGTCCCCTGCGGTGGTGGCGATTTCCTGGCCGTTGGCCAGGTAGCGGGGGCCGGGGACCCGGCCGGCGTTGATGGCGTTGCGTACGACGACGTCCAGGCGCTTCTTGGCGCTGGCCGCGCCGAAGCACATGGTGTAGCCGTAGTCGATGTAGTACTTGGCTGACTCGACGGTGTGCAGCAGGTGTTCCTCGACGTTCATCGTTTCCAGGCTGTTGAGGTCGCCGTCGTTCCAGGTGAAGTGGGTGTGTGCGTCGCACAGGCCTGACATCAGGGTCTGGCCGCGGCCGTCGATGACCCGGGAGCCCTCCCGGGGCAGGTTGCCGGTGCCGGCACGGACGTCGGTGATGCGCTCATCGACGACGAGCACTTCGCCGAGGAAGGGCTGGGCGCCGGTGCTGTCCAGGATGTTGACGTTGGTGAAGAGGGTTTTCGACATGACTTCGTTGTCCTTATCTTGGGTTGGAACGGTGGAGGTGTTGTCAGGGGGCTTTGCGGATCTGCATGGTGATGGTCTGCTGGCGGCGTGACTGGCAGCCGGGGCTGGCGCTGCTGCAGGCGCACGTCTTCTTCGTGTCCGGCTTGAGCGTGGAGCGTGTGAGGAAGTCCAGGACGGCGGCGGTGACGAAGTCCGGCGCTTCCGGTACGGTCCAGTGGCCGGTACCCGGGGCGACCAGGAGTTCGGCCTGGCTCAGCTCCGCTGCGATGGCCTCGTTCGATTCCGGGGTGCTGACTTTGTCTTCGCTGCCGGTCAGCAGCAGCACCTTGGACTGGATCCTGGCCAGGTCCGGGTTGGTTGCTGAGGCCAGGGCTTCGCAGGCCTGAGCGTAGGCTTCCGGGTCCTGGCCCAGGAGCAGTTCACGGACGAAGGGGCGCACCAGCGGGTTCCCGATCGCTGCATGATCGGCCGTGGCGGCGGTCGCGACGGTGTCGGCCACCGCGGCCATTCCTTTCTCGCAGACGAGGGCCGCCCGTGCCCGGGTGGCTTCCTTGGCCGCCTGGGCCTGTTCCCGGACCGGGCCCAGCAGGACGACTTCCCGGACCAGGTCAGGACGGGTTGAGGCCAACTGCTGGACGATGAGGGTTCCCATCGAGTGGGCAACAAGGTGGGCGCGGCCTGTCGTGGTCTGGGATTCGATCACCACGGCCAGTTCAGCGGCCAGGGATTCCAGGCTCACTTCCCCGTCCCGGGGCGAGCGGCCGTGTCCGGCGAAGTCGTAGCGGGTGACCCGGAACCGTTCGGCAAGTGAAGCGACGAGGGGTTCGTAGAAGCTGGTGGTGCCGCCCAGTCCGTGGACCAGGACAACATCCTCGCCGGTGCCCGTGGTTTCGACGAAAAGGTGTTTCGTTCCGACGGCTGTCAGTCCTGCAGGGATGGTCGCGGTGCTCATCGGCCTTCTCCGATCCGGTTCCGCAGGGTGCCGAGCTTGCTGATGCTGATCTCGACGACGTCTCCGCTGGCCAGGAACCGCGGCGGGGTGAAGCCGATGCCGACACCGACCGGGGTGCCGGTCGCGACGATGTCCCCGGGCTGGAGCGTGATGCCGGCGCTGATCGTTTCGATGATCGTGGGGATATCGAAGATCAGGTCCGCGGTCGTTGCCTTCTGCCGGGTTTCCCCGTTGACGGTGCAGAGCAGGTCCAGCGGACCGTCACCGACCTCATCGCGCGTGACCGCCCACGGACCCATCGGGCAGTGGGTGTCCAGGCTCTTGCCCAGGAACCACTGCTTGTGGTCTTTCTGCAGGTCCCTGGCGGTAACGTCGTTGATGATCGTGTAGCCCCAGACGTGGTCCAGTGCCTCGGCCTTGCTGATGCCCCGGCCGCCCGTGCCGATAATGACACCGAGTTCGGCTTCGTAGTCGAGTTCGGAAGTGACCCCGGTGTGCGGATCGACGTCCGCGTCGGTGCCGATGACCGTGGAGGGGGCTTTGGTGAACACTACGGGGTATTCCGGCTGCGCGGTCGCGCTGGCCGTGGCGTCGTAGCCGGAGTTGGCGAACTCCTTGGCGTGTTCGACGTAGTTGCGGCCCACGCAGAAGATGTTCCGGCGGGGGAGCGGAACCGGGGCGAGCAGCTCAACGTCGGCGACGGCAATTGCTTCCCCGGTCAAGGCCCCGAGCTGGGCAGCGGCCCCGTCCCAGTTGTCGATGAGCGAGAGCAGGTCCTGCCCGCCCGGCACGGCGGTCACCGTCGAGGCGTCATTGTTCAGAACGCCGGTCTGCTGGGTGCCCTGGTGGCGGAAGGTAACGAGTTTCAAGGTGTTTCTCCTTCGAATCGATTATCGATAATTGATGAAACGACTCTACGTGACCGTGACTGGCATCACAAGTGATTATCGATAATTTCCTTTGGAGGGGCCCGGTCCTTCCCGGGAGAAGGAAGGCTTTAGTCTTGGGGAAGGATGGAGTACTCGTGCTGGTGTTCGATGACGAGCTTGGTGCACAGACCCGGTGTGCCGCTCTCGAAGGCTTCCAGGATCGGGACGTGGGCTTCGGCTGCTTCATGCAGGTTGACGTGGCCGCGCACGACGGTGGCCATGGTGCGTGCCTCGACGTACAGGGAATCCCAGATCTCGAGCATGAGCCGGTTCCCGGTCGCAACCACAACAGCGCGGTGGAATTGCGTACTGTATTTGGCGATGCCATGGGCATCGTTCGTCGCCGCGGCCTCACGCATGCCCGCTAACGCATCGCGCAGCGGCGTGGGGTCAGCATGCAGCGCCGGATACGCAGCCGCCGCGGCGGTTCCCTCCAGCGCGAGGCGGACAAAGTAGACCTCGGCGAGGTCATCCTGGGTGGCGGAGCGCACGAAGGTTCCGCGGCGGGGGATGTTTTCGACCAGCCGGGTGGAGGACAGCTCACGCAGGGCTTCGCGGACCGGTGCCTGGCTGACGCCGAATTCTTTGGCGAGCTGGAGCTCCACGAGGCGCATGCCGGGAGGGTAGGTGCCGTCAACGACCCGGTCCACGATGGTGCGCTTGACCCTTTCCGAGAGGCTCTCGTTCTCAAATGTTGCTGATACCGCCATCTCCCCAGTCTTTCATGATGCTCTCGTGGCGCCCGCACCATCTGGCTGTTTCGGGGCATGTTCTCGATCTCGCGCTGCGGGCTTCGAGTCCCTGAAGGCGAGACTGGGGACAATGGCCAGGGCTGCCAGGAACGCGTGAGGAAAATGGCGCCGGCATATCCGGAACCGGGGGCATTGGCGCCGCCCCAGGCAGTGAGGGCAGCAGCAGCAGCGGTGGTAACGCCGACCCGGCCATGCCGATCTGCCGGGCCATGTTCACGATCGTCGAACCGTCGGCCAGCTCTGGACCGTGCAATCCGGAGACCGTAGCCGTCTGCAGCGGGACGATGGTTGTGCCGAAACCGGCGCCTGTGACCAGGGTCGCCGCCCCCGTCAGCCAGCCCGGCGTGGCGTGGCCCGTCAGCGCCAGTGCCCCCACTCCCGCCGTCATGAGGCTCAGCCCTGCAACCAGCGGCTTGCGAGGGCCCGTGCGCGGGGTAAATCGGGTGGTGACCGGCGTGGCCAGCAGGATGCCGACGGCGTGCAGAGATGTCATGAGTCCGCTGTCCAGCGGGGACATCCCCCTTGGCCCTGCAGAATCAACGGGAGCAGGAACAGCAGCGCACCATAGGACAGGGTCAGGAGGAAGGCGAGGTTACTGCTCCAGATCTCCCGCTTGGCGAGCAGCCGGACATTGAGCAAGGGATCTGCGCGGCGGAGCTGCCGCACGGCGAACACGGCCAAGAGCAGCACTGCGGCGGCGATGGCGGCCAGGGGCAAGGCAGCGGGGGATCCGTTCTCGGCTCCGCTAAGACCCAGCACCAAAAGCACAAGGCCTGCCGCGACAAGCAAAATCGCAGCCCGGGAAGCAGTTCCAACTCGCCGTCAATCGGAACGAAGTGCATCCCGGGTTCAGGGATTCTGGTTGGCGCGCAGGGCAACTTGATTCCGCCTCGTTAGGGTGGGAAAACGACAGTAAAGAAAGGCCCTTACACCCCTCTCCCGCGGGAGTTTCGTAACGCCGATAATGGTGATTCCGTCAGCCTGATTGGCGTTGGCTGTGGCCTCCGGCAAATGTGCCACAGCCTGTGGCACATTTGCCTCTCTGTAGGGTTGAGGCATGGTGACTTCAGAAATCGATCTGCCAGCAGACTACGCAGACCTACTGGAGGAGCTGAAGACCCGGATCTCGAGTGCCAGGATCCACGCCCAGAGGACCGTCAACACGCTGGTCATCCAGCTCTATTGGTCGCTTGGCAGGGACATCATCGTCCGGCAGGAAAGCCAAGGCTGGGGGAGTGGCGTCATCCGGCGGTTGGCAGCTGATCTGGCGACCGCCTTTCCGGATATGAAGGGCCTGTCTTACCGAAGTCTGCAGTACATGACCGCGATGGTGCGGGCATGGGGTGAGGACGAAAATGTGCCATAGGCTGTGGCACATTTGCCGTGGGGCCACATCCGGATGATCCTGGACAAGGCAGCCAACTCGGAAGAGCGGGACTGGTATGCGGCCGCGGCCGTCCAGTATGGCTGGTCCCGGAACGTGTTGCTGAACATGATGATGAACCGGTCCATGGAACGCACCGGTACAGCGCCATCCAACTTCACCCGGCACCTGGCGGCCGCCGATTCTGAGCTTGCCCAGCAGATGGCGAAGGACCCTTACAACTTCGAATTCCTCGGCCTCTCCGGCGAAGTCGCAGAACGCGACCTGGAGAACGCACTGACAAGTCGGATCACCGAAACCCTGCAGGAGCTGGGACCGGGCTTTTCCTTTGTCGGCCGTCAGGTTCATTTCGACGTCGATGGCGATGACTACTACGTCGACCTGCTCTTCTTCCACATCGAGCAGCTCCGGTTTAACTGCACTAAGACATTGCAGCTTGCAAAGCACAAGCTGGGCTGGGCAGCCTAGGTTGCGCCCCGCTCTCGGAGGGACTGGAAGCAAGCTTAGGGGATCCCAGACCACCCCTCTGTTGGCGAGATCCAAGGTAACAGGCACCGAGTAGCCCCAGCTCCTCAGCCTGAGGATATGAGCGCCGTACGCCCGGCGCATAGCTCCCTTATCGGACACTTTTCCAGAGCGGAGGCCTGTAGTCCGGCCTGTTGGCATCGCTCTGCATAACGGCAGGGCGACCTGCGCTGGCTCAAGTCCGATCCCTACGCACAGAGATGTTGACCGATATGTTCCTCGAGGCTCCGGACGTACGCAGGGAAGTCCGTTATGAATACCAGCTCCTCTGGCATCCCAGAATGGTCGGGGCTCCACATGGTGGCGGCAGGTGATTCGGATTGCATGCTGACTGCCGCCTTGGCGAGCTCAAGGGCGTCCGAATCCCGCTGCAAGAGGTGTAGGGCGAGTACTTGATTCGCCAAACGAATCAGATCATCGCCGATGCTGAACATGGCAGCCTTAGATAAGGATGCAAATGCGGCAGACGGATCAAACGCCAACTGGCAGAAACCGAGATTGTTCCACACCATGGCGTCGGCTGGCCTCAACTGGCTGAGTCCGGCGAATATATCTGCTGCCTTGCGAGCATCGCCCTGGCGTAGATGTCCGAGGGCCTCCGAGACGAATTCGTGGGCATCGAACCCTGCCGTCTGCGTAAACGAGCGGGACTCATTCAGTGCGTCGAGGCAGGCTGAGGTCAGTCGGTCCTGATGGACCGTACGCAAGGACAGCACATGGCGCGGAATCCCGTGGTCTTCTTCACGAGCGACCCACGCCCACTCGGACAGCAGACTGGAAAAGGCTCCAAGTATCGAGGTCCGTCTCGGTAAGCCGCGTCCAGAGCCATAGCCCTGCCTCATCCACATAGTCTTGGGCAGGAAGGCTCGAGAACACGTGCTCGTCTGGTACCTGGTTATCCAGCCGGCTGAGGCTGCCTTCCTGCAGAACCCGCCCGAACCACTGGCTGAGGCGCGGAACAAAAGTCGGGCCGAAGATGTATGCCAACACGGGGTCCTGCATGAGGCGTTCAATGACATCCCTGCTGTCATCCAAGTCCCGAAGCCAATTTGGCAGGTTGACCCGGGTGCCTCGGATTCGCTCGGCTCGCCTCCGTGACATGTCAACGTTGCCGTGCTCGCCCATGACCTCACGGTCGGATGCTACCCGGGTTGCGAACTTTTCCCATTCGTCCTGGACAGGGACTGAATGCGGCGGAGGAGCGGCGAGCAATCCCAAGTCACGGAGCCTTCCTGCCGCGGATCTAGACGCCGCAGCTAAGGCGAGGACCCAATTCAGGCCGCCAGCGGCTGCCCGGTCAACCGGGAACCCCCGGCCGGACAGCTCTTGCCAGATCGCCGTGGCGTCGTCTTCGTCCGGATCCCTTGGGTCTCCGAGCACCGCATTGGTGCAGGCTGTACGCAGCCTCAGCAGAAGCGTGCTTGCAGCTTGCTTGCCCGCATGCTGATGTCTGTCCGAAAGGAAATGCCTTCTGGCATCGAAATCTTCGACTCCAGCAACCACTTCACGGGGAAGCACCCGCCCCGTCATCCTTAGACCACCAATGTTCTCGGTGACCACTGGTCGCTGCGTGAAGCCCAATTCTTCGGCGATCTGCCGACATTGCTCACCGCACGTCGGACCGTCTTCGGTCGCCCTGTAGAAGGGACAATTGGGCGTTAGGCTCGGCCGGGTGCAGGAGTCGCCATACGCCACTAATGCGTTTAGCAGCAGCCGTTCGCGTAATTCTGAGTCAACCATTCCCCCGCCCTTACGTAGATTAGCTAACCTAGCCTATGCCAAACTGCGCGAGTGAGGCCTCAATCATTAGGGGTGTGGCGTGATCGCCAGAACAGTGATAACGCCGTCATCAGGCCCGTAATGCCAGAAGATCCGCCACGCCGAGGGAGTGTTGTTTTCTACGTATGAGTCCCACACGGCCTCGCCGTTCACTCCTGACAAGGACGTGTATTTGTGTGAGCTCAAGCCGGGATGCTTTGGATCCTGCTGCAGGCGCCCCAAAGCTCGTCGGACCTTCTTCAGCTTCTTCTCCTGATGGCCGTCGCCCCCGAGCGCTTCCAAGGCGCCGACGGCCTCAGGGGTGAAGACGAGGCTGAACGGCATCAGTCGTCGTCCTCGTCTCCGTCGAGGAACTGTGTGAAGTCACCGAGCGACTTGGCCTGCCCTGCTGCGGATTCGAGCAGCCCGCGGCTGAGGGCTTCCCGTATCTGGACATCCTCCCAGACCAAAAGCTCGCGCTTGGGTATTGATACCAGCGGCGTCAACAGGATGGCGCCTTCGTCGTTGACGGCGATGGCGTAGCGGTCATCGCGCCGCACACCGGCCTTTCCCACTGAGATCCGGGAGCGTTCGTCTGCGCTGACTTCTCCCACTGGCGTGAACTTTGTGCTTTCCATTTAATGCTCCTAGGTGGTAGCTACCATAAGCGTACAACGCAGATGGGGCATCGCCCATATTCCCACTTGGGGTAATTAATCTATCCCCTCGCGCGTCACCTGTCGAGTCCATGCTTTGAAGGAGCCGGGGGATATGGCGATAAGTGACATTGTTTTGTTGGCCGTTCCCCTGACTTGGCTCACGGCTCGTGGCTTCGTGGGCGGCCAACGCGCTGACCTGCGGTGATGTCGGCAGAATGGTGCTTTTTCACGCACTAACGGGTTTTGTTCTAGTGTCACCGGTGTGGCGTTCATCAGGAGGGTGCGGACGGCCTCGGGAGCGACGGCAGTGCAGATCGCCGAGTATGTGCGCGGCCGTCAGCGGATCGTGGAGCACGTTGGCTCGGCGTATACGGAGGCCGAACTCGGCATACTGCTGGAGCGCGCCCGTGAGCTGCTGGACAATCCCGTCCAGGGCGTCCTCGATCTCGGTATCGAACCCACCCCTGCGGTGAAAGGCCTGATTGCGCCTCCCGGACCGGGCTTGTTCGAGCCGGCGGGCGCGGTGGCGCCAGCCGGTCGTGACGGTCCGGGACGCGTGGTGGGAACGGACTCGCGGATCCTGTTCGATGCGTTGGCGGCCGTGTTCACCGCGCTGGGGTTCGATGGCCTCGATGATGAGGTGTTCCGGGACCTGGTGATCGCCCGGGTTGTCGAGCCGACATCGCTGCTGGATGCCGGCAGGGTCCTGCGGGACCTGGGCCAATCCCCGGCCAGTTACGCGACGATGAAGCGCACTCTCGGCCGGGCGGCTTCGGGCAAGTACCGGGACCGGGTCGCGACCTGGTGCTTCCGGCACGCCAGCACCAGCGGGGACATTTCCCTGGTGCTCTACGACGTCACCACGCTCTACTTCGAGGCCGAGAAGGAAGATGAGCTGCGCAAGGTCGGCTACTCCAAAGAACGCCGCGTCGATCCGCAGATCGTTGTCGGCCTGCTCGTGGACCGCGGCGGGTTCCCGCTGGAGATCGGTTGCTTCGAAGGGAACAAGGCCGAGACCGCGACCATGATCCCGATCATCAAGCAGTTCCAAGCCCGCCACCACCTCGCCGACATGGTCGTCGTCGCCGACGCCGGCATGCTCTCCGCGGGCAACCTTCGGGAACTGGACGAGGCGAACCTGCGGTTCATCGTCGGCTCCCGGATGACGAAGGCCCCGACCGACCTCGCCTCGCACTTCCGCTGGCACGGAGACGCCTTCAGCGACGGGCAGCTGATCGACACCATCACCCCCAGAACCGGCCACACGAAAGAGAACAACCCCGACCTGCGCGCCGAACCCGTCTGGGACCCGGCTACGCATTCCGGTTCGTGGCGGGCGGTATGGGCCTACTCCCGCAAGAGAGCGGTCCGCGACGCCACCACGCTCACGGCTCAGGAGAACCGGGCCCGCGAGGTCATCGAGGGACAGAAAGCTGCCCGTACCCCCCGCTTCGTCAAGACCGCCGGCGGCAAACGCAGCCTCGACGAGGCCTCACTGACACGAGCCCGGCAACTGGCCGGCCTCAAAGGCTACGTCACGAACATCCCCGCAACGGCCATGGCCGCATTGGAAGTCATCGGCTCCTACCACGACCTCTGGCACGTCGAGCAGTCCTTCCGGATGAGCAAGACAGACCTGCGCGCCAGGCCCATGTTTCACCGCACCCGCGATGCCATCGAGGCACACCTGACGATCGTGTTCACCGCACTGGCAGTCTCGAGAACCGTCCAGAACAGGACGGGGTTGGCGGTCGCCAACGTCGTCAAACAGCTCCGGCCCCTGCGCTCAGCGACCATCGCCATCAACGGCACCAAACAGAGATTCGAGCCCGACATTTCCACCGAACAGCAAGCCATCCGCGACGCGATCATCGGACCAAAAGTCACGCACTAAGGAAATGAGCCAAGTCAGGTTTGAAGGAGCCGGGGGATATGGCGATAAGTGACATTGTTTTGTTGGCCGTTCCGGGTGCCGCGATCGTCCGGTTGGGTACAGAAGTGCACATGCGACGTAAGGAGATGAACTGGTCCCTCAGCGAGGCGTATTCACATTGGACTGGTAGAAAACGACCCGGGATGCACTGACGGTCGCTTGATCATTGCTCCGCAGACTTGCTGACCGGCGACGGTCATCTGCTGGTCAATTCCTCGCCCGCTTGGAGACGCTCAGGCATTCTCGGTTTAGACCGCCGACAGCGCCCCGATCAGCATCGGTGGATCAAGGCTAAGGCGGGATTGAGCCCGACGGTACGCCTTCCGGCAGCCGTCTTGGTCGGCCCGACGTAGTAGTGCGATTGGCCATCCCGTTTCCATGCCTTATTGATTCTTGCCGTCGGTGGTCGCGATACCAGGTCGATGTCGGCGACCCTGATGGCAGTAGCTTCGCCGAAAAGGGCACCCGTCATCACCAGGAATTTCACAAACGTTCGGTAGTGCTCGTCCAAGCCGTTTAGAAGCAGGCTGAACTCGGAATGAGTGAGGAATACTGTGTCGTCATCGGTCCGCTCAACGGTTGGTAGGGCGATGCCGTGGCATGGATTACGCGAGACGTACTGCAGCAGCTCAGCGGTCCTCATCGCCGACGAAAGCAGTCCGTGCATGTTGTGAATGCTCTTGGGCGCGATACCTTGGACGAGCAGACCCTTGACCCACTGCATGAGTTCGCGATACCCGAGCGCGTCAACCGGGATGTGGCCGATCGTGTTCCGGATGTGCAGGTCGAGGATCCCTTGATACGTTCTGACGGTCCCGGGGGAAGGCCGGACCAGCAAGTCAATATGTTCCTGAACCATCTGCGCGATAGTGGGGACACCCGCCTTCCCAATCTCGGCAGCGCCGGGAGCCCGCTCGTGCATCCGGCCGTTATCGTTGAGGTATTGCACTAAGCTCTGGGCTTCCTGCTCTGACCGCAGGGTCACGCGACGCTGATGGCGGGTCCCTAGGTCCCGCCATCGCACCGAGTAAGCAGTGCTTCCATCCCAACGGGCGCGGGCGTCAATCTTGGCCACGACGACAGGCTACGCCCGGACGGACCCGTCGTCACCAGAGGAGCTGACTACTATATGGCATGCCCCCGAAGCATCTTGACCCAGACGATGACCCGAACCAGACGCGGCATCATTCCGACCAAGAACAACGTAATGGTGGAGATTGCCGCGCCAGTGTTCGGAAGTTATCTCACCGTCAAGTGATCGACGAAGGGCTCGAATACGTCCTACATCACGACGCTGAATTGCTACTTCGTCTGGCGGACGCCTGACGCATCGCTGCTGCTGCAAGGACGCCCGCCGCCGTTAGTTTCTCCCTGAGACCCCGGAGAAACGGCCGGCCCTGCCATCCCCCGAGGACCGGCCCGCTGGCAACTAAGGATGAGCAAGCGATGAGAATCCTGATGCCGTTTAGCCTCACGACGCTGAAGCTTTTCTTCTCT
Organism: Arthrobacter sp. NPDC056691; assembly: GCF_042791415.1. NCBI lineage: Bacteria > Bacillati > Actinomycetota > Actinomycetes > Micrococcales > Micrococcaceae > Arthrobacter > Arthrobacter sp. NPDC056691. The sequence goes on along the minus strand of NZ_JBHTXX010000002.1, from coordinate 338,591 downwards.
CTCAGGACTAGCAGCTGGAAACCGATCCGCATTTCAGGGTCGTCCCTGTTCTGCCCTTAGATGGTCCAACCAATCAAAAACGCGTTGAGCAATTTCGGGAGCACTGAGTCGCAGAGGGTTGACCGCGCTCGGGATGCCTTCGTGAACGAGTGAGTTCCTGTTAGCCGACAGCGCCTGGACGTGTTGCCATAGATCTGGTTCAGCCCGACGAAGCGTCATGCCGCGGACGACGTTTAGGACGTCATTGAGGAAGTAATGCAGCGTTGATCCTTTGCGCAGGAGGAGGTGAAGAATTGCTGCGGTTTCTTCTGTGGCCATGTCGCGAAGATGTTCCTGCGCTTTGATTTCACAAGCGATGGCAGCAAGGATGACGCCACGCTGTCGATCTGGCCGGTCTGTGCCATCGGTCAGGTGCCAGGCATCTGCCAGAAGCGCCTGGGACGGAGGAACCGATTGCCCGCTCTCGACGCCAGTCATCACGGCTTCTAATTGCGAAGGGCCGATCCTCCTTCTAGAGGATACGAAGGTCTGGCTGACGGTGGGTCCGATGCCAGCAATGTCTGCACCGGAATCGGCGTAGTAGATGCCGCCTCGGCCATACTGCACTGGAATGTCAGCCGTCAGCCCTAACCACGGTTGTCGACTTAGCGCCCGAACCCATTCGAGAAAACTGTGCATAGCGGCCTCCGCCTGGCTTCGGCCATGCTCATAGGCCATCTGCATCGCCGTCCCATAGTCACCTTCGAACGGATTTTCGGGACGTTCGACCGGGAGATCGGCATCGAATACGACGGTTACACGAACCAGCCGAACAGCAACAGTGTGACTGTCCCAATCCGGTTCCTCGTAAACGTTGTGCATATGGACGAAGGAAGGAATTGGTATAAGCCCCGATTCCCAAGGACGGGCTGTAAATTCTTCCGGCGAAGCAGGAAGCTTGATCTCCATGCTTTCACCATCGTTCTCAACTCGGCGGCTCCAGCCCAACAATCCTGGATCCAGCCAGAGGTCGTTTATGGCATATCGAATCCTGACTTCGAGTTTGGTCATGATTGATTCAATCAGGAATCTTTCTTGCCTCCGCAATAATCCCCCAGCAGAGCATCAGGGCTGCTCGGCTCGCGCCCAAGCAAGCTATCGACGGCTATATTCGCTGCCATAGCGTCGCCTTAGACTAGTCCGTCGCAACCGAACGGCGCTCCGCTGAGCTTGTGCACAGGGCGAACGCCGATGGTAGGGGATCGCGTTTCACCTCTAGGCTGTGACTGTGTCTACTAATGATTTTGTGGCGCTTCTCGGCGCCGGAGCGTCTCGTGGGGCCGGCATTCCGCTGGCAAGCGAACTGACCAGGTGTGCTCTGGAGGCGCTGGATCAACAACCCGGCCTCGTGTCCAATGACTATCACATAGCTAACGCCCTAAATTTCGTAGTGGCCGCCATCCAGTTGCATGACTCACGGAACGGGCTTCCAGTCTCCCAGCTGGTGGGGATTGAAAGACTTGTGAGTGCGGTAGAACTCCTTAAGGACCGGCGTTCGCTCGAGGTGGCGCCCTTCGTTCGTGAGTGGGACCCCTCCGTCGAGACTTTTGATACGCGTCGGCAGACCTCGTCGAGGTCCAATCGCTACCGCGATGTTGAGCGAGGCATTCTGCAACTGATCGAACCAGACTCCACGAGGTTTCGAGTACCGAGATTTGGAACTAGATCAGGAGTACTTGAACGTCCTTTTGAGAGCTTGCTAGCCGATGTCCTTCATCGGGGGAGCCAGGATGTGTTTCGAAGCCTTTACCACTGGCTGAGGATGCGAGTCGTTGAGGACGTTAGAGTCAAGTCAGAAGCAGACGTCGATTACCTTCTGCCGCTCCTTCGTGCTGCCAGAGGCGGTGCAGGCGTAATAGGCACGCTCAACTACGACTTGACAGTGGAAACTTGTGCCCGAAGAAACAACATTTCATTGAACCGATTTGTTGACGCTTGGGAAGAGACTGGTGCTCTGAGCGAAGCGCCGGATTGCATCCCCTTCCTGAAACTTCATGGTTCAGTTGATTGGGTCAGCACAGATCCCGACAGCCTTCGTGTAAAGGGCGAGGGTGAGGACTCGGATATTCAGGGCACACCGGCACTTGTGTACGGTCAAAGAGAAAAACTGCGTAGCGACGGTCCCTTCCTTCAACTAATTGAAAGATGGAGATCCGAGTTGGCAAAGACCCAGCATCTCATCGTCGCGGGATATAGCTTCGGCGACGAACATGTGAATGCACTTATCCGCCGCTGGCTCAAGACGAAGCATGATGGCGTACTCATCGTGGTAGACCCCGGATATCCAAACCTCATCGAGGCCCAAAGGAGAGTCAACAATCCACGCCTAGAGCTCTGGCGGGACTACGGTAAAGACGCGAAACGCTGGAACTCCGAAACGAACGTCTCGGAAAATCTGCCTCAGCGAATGTTCGTCCGGCGCGAGGGGCTAGAGGACGCGCTTCGCAGTTGGGAGTCTTCTGGTTTAGATGCTCTGGCTTCTGATATGAACCTGCAAGAACTTAAGCAGCAGACGGGAACGATAAGCTCCCGCGTGCCTTAGTGCGGTTAACGGGCTACGTGGTCATCGAATTCAAAACCGGTAAGTTCCAGCCCGAATACGTCGGCAAGCTCAACTTCCACGTCGCCCTGGTCGATGACATGCTCCGCCGCGACTACCACAACGAAACCGTCGGGATTCTTATCTGCGGCACGAAGAACGACCGCAGCGTCCGCTACAGCCTGGGCCGATCGACCTCACCCATGGCCGTGGCGGCCTACACCTACGACAAGCTCCCCGCAGCAGAGCAACAAGTCCTTCCCAACGAAGGGCACCTTGTCGCAGCCCTCGAGTGGGCCGAATCGGACACCGAGTAAACGGGCTAAGGGGAAGCCTCAGGAGAGCTTGGTCTGGCGCAGGTACTGGTACACCGTCTCCCGGCTGATGCCATACTCGCCGGCCAGGACAGTTTTCGGAATTCCATTGGCTGCCCGCTGGACCAGCTCCGCAGCCCGGTCCGCAGAGAGCGTCTTCTTCCGCCCCTTGTAAGCGCCGCGCTGCTTGGCCAGAGTGATGCCTTCCCGCTGGCGTTCCCTTATCAGGGAGCGTTCGAATTCAGCGAAGGCTCCCATGACCGAGAGCATGAGGTTGGCCATGGGGGAGTCCTCGCCCGTAAAGAGCAGGTGCTCCTTAACGAACTCCACACGCACCCCCTTGCGGGTCAGGCGCTGTACTAGGGCGCGGAGGTCATCGAGGTTGCGGGCGAGCCGGTCCATGCTGTGCACCACGACCGTGTCCCCGTCACGGGCGAAGCCCAGCAGTTCTGCCAGTTGTGGCCTGGCCGTGTCCCTGCCGGACGCCTTGTCCGTGAAAACCCTGTCCAGAACCAAACCGTCGAGCTGACGCTTCTCGTTCTGATCCAGCGTGCTCACCCGCACGTACCCAATTCGCTGACCAGCCACCGCCGCCTCCAACCGTCTTACGTGTGGGATTGAGTTCTAAGGCCTCCTTAGACGAACGTCAAGAGGCAGGCGCCGTGGTGTCAGGTTGGGGTGTGCGTCAGCCTGACACCGGTCGCAGTGCTGTCGCGCAAGCCGGGGGACGATATACCGGGGTCCTGACAACGCTGTGTCGAAATCCATTGGCCAAATGGGGTCGGAAGCGGCCCTTGCCAGGACGATCACGGAAGACGGAAGCCGAACTTCCAAGAGGCCCTACCGCTTCGGTACATCCACCAAGGTAAAGTTAGCAGCAAGGTAAGTCTGGTGATTTACCGAATAAGTACATTCGTGCTGCAACGATGCGCATCCGGTGTATCCGCACGAGAGATCCAATTTTGAAACTAGGTTAACGTGAATGTCACCAGCGCGGCTCGTTCCGGCGACGAGGACCAGGTCACGACGGTCCTTGCTGAAATCGTGTCCCTGATTCATCAAAGAGGGTACGTGCCGGGCGACCGGGTGCCGTCCGAACGGGAACTTACAGATCGGTTCAAAGTGGGGCGGGCTGTGGTTCGCGAAGCGATGACAATTCTCGAATCGATGCGCTATGTCGAACGCCGACGTGGTTCCGGTGTCTTCCTGTGCAAGGATGGCGAGGCGACGAGCCTGGAGACTCTCGTGCTCTTCTCCCGCGTGGGCCTTCCCTTGGGTAGGAAAGTGCATGAAGATTCCGTTGAAGTACGAAAGATTGTCGAAGTGCAGGCCATACAGCTGGCTTGCGCCCGGCGGACCGACAGCAATCTCAAGAACCTAGAGTCAATCTTGCGGTCCTTTGAGAATTCGCCCGATTTTGGCACGAAGGCCCCGCAATACGACTACGAGTTTCATCTGGAGATTCTCAGATCAACGGGCAACGACGTTCTAGTTCGTCTGCTGACGCCCTTCTACATCATGTCCGAACAGAGGCGCCGGGAGTTCTTCTCCGACCCGGCCCGGTGCGTCGTTTCGCACGATCAGCATGTAAAGATGGCCCAAGCTATCAAGGATCGGGATCCGGCCACAGCGGCGGTTCTCATGGAGGCACACATCGGGCGGGTTGATGCTTACTTCAACGCCGAAGAGCCTACGAGCTCTCCGGAGCCAACCAACAACGTGCGACTGGAAATCTGAGGGGCCGTTGGCGTCATCGGTCCAGGTCTCCCGCCGGATTTGCCTGCTCAGGGACCGACCGAGGCGCAGGCAAGTCGTCTGACCACCCATGCGTGGGTCGGTCCAGAGCCAGGTTTCTTCAATGCCATGCTGAGATCACAGAACCGGAGCGCGACGCTGGAGATCACGTGGGGCGATCCACACTTCATATCCCTCATCCTTTAGGTACAGCTTCCGGCCGAGGCGCCATGAATCGCCTGCGAGCCAAAGCATGGACGAGTCGGGACTTACAGCGTCCACCGTGCCCACGCGCACACGGACACCCTCCAATCGGATCTCCACTTCTTCACCGAGCAGGGCGTGCCAGTGGTCATATAGGTATCTTCTGCGTACGTGTCCGTGGGCTGTCACTGCAGACACCTCACTGACACCGGTGTTTGTGCTGGTGCCTGCCAACACTCTGTGGTTGATGAGGGAAGACTTAGGCAGCATCGTCGCTTGAGATTGTCGCTACGAGCTTCTTTCTCGTCAGTTGGGAACGGTTGTGCTCTGACATGATCCGGCCGTGGCTCATCACGACCACACGATCACAGAGGGCGAGAAGTTCGTCGAGGTCGTCGGAGACGACCACGAGCGCCGTTCCGGCCGCGGCTGAATCCTTGAGCAGCCGATGGATCTGGGCCTTGGTCCCTACGTCCACTCCGGCAGTGGGCTGGTCGGCAATGATCACTGCCGGCTTGGCGAGTAGCGCGCGGGCCAAGAGCAATTTTTGTTGGTTGCCTCCACTGAACCACTGGCCGGCAAGGCTCGGACTTTCGGGCCTGATTTCGAGATCGGTGAACATTTTGTTGGAATCTCTCATGAGCGATCGCCGGTTGATGATCCCAAGTTTCGAATAGCCGCGATCCAGTGCCATGCCGATCATGTTGGACCGTGCCGTTGCTATTCCTACGATGCCCTCAGTCTTTCGGCTCTCCGGAATGAGCACTATTCCATTCTGGAGGGCACCACGCGGTGTCTTGATACGTGCGGGCCGGCCGCCGAGAAGAATTCGTCCGGCGGTATTCGGTTCTGCACCAGCCATAGTTTTTGCGAGTCTGGTCCGGCCAGAGCCAACCAGACCGGCGATGCCGACAACCTCGCCGGCATGAACTCTCAAGTTGATGCCTGAGATGCGGGGGCCGGCGACGTCTTCAAGTTCCAGGACAGTGTCAGTCGAGACAGCTCGGTCTGTCCGCGCTTCGTCCAGTTCTTCGTGTGCAAGTTCTGCGTTGAGCATTGCCCTTGTCATCGACGACAGGGTGAACTCTGCAACCGGACCGCTGTCCACAACCTTTCCGTTGCGCAGGACGGTTACTGATGAACATACGTCGAAGATTTCCTCCAGGAAGTGCGAGATGTAGATGATCGTGATGCCGCCGTTTGCCAGTTCAATCATCAGGTCACGAAGGTCGGTTCGCTCCGGGCCGGAGAGCCTCGCTGTCGGCTCGTCCATCACAAGTACGCGGACATTCCTGGAGAGGGCTTTGGCGATCTCCACCCGTTGCTGCATGCCGGTACTGAGGTCACCGGCCAGTGCCTCCAGCGGCAGGACGCTGAGCATCGGCGTCCGGGAGATCACGTCTGCTGCTGCTGCGGTTGTCTTCCCCCTGCTGTACAGTTTCCCGGGTTCCATGCCCAAGAGGATGTTTTCGGCAACGGTGAGCGAGGGGATGAGGCTTAGCTCCTGGTAGATCGTGCCCACTCCGTTGCGGAGGGCCTCGCGTGGTGAGGCCATTTTCCGTTCATCACCGTCGATGAGAATCCGGCCTTCATGTTCGGGGTAGATGCCGCCCAGAATTTTGGTGAGGGTACTTTTGCCAGCACCGTTCTGCCCCACCAGAGCGTGTATTTCGCCCGGGGCGAGTGACAGGTTCACTCCGTGCAGGACCGTTGTGTCGCCGAATTTCTGGGAGATGTCAACCATTTGGACACGTGGTGACGTGCCGTGGGTGGAAGTGTGCCGCGTGGTCATTTTTGTATCCCGTCTTCGTGGGGCGGACGACGGACCGTCCGCCCCACTTTGGATTTCTGGTTACCAGTTCCAGCTGGTCTTGTACTCGCCGACATTGTCTTTGGTGACCAAAGGCATCTCGACGAAGTCAGTGGGCTGCTTGACCTTGTCCTTCTGTCCCTGGACCCAGTTGCAGAGGGCGTCGACGCCGGCGGCACCTTGCTGGGCTCCGTCCTGAAGGACCGTGCCGTAGACGGTTCCGGCGGTGATGGCATCGCGCACTTGGACCGGGTAGTCGCCGGCAATGAACTTCACGTCAGTTCGTCCGATGCTCTTGGCATAGTCTGCACCGACGTAGATCTGGGGGCCCTCGGCGATAATGGCGTCGAGTTGTCCCTTCGGATAGCGGTTAAGAAGGTCTTGGACAGCGGCCAGGTTCTTGTCGTTGCTCCAGCTATCGGAAACGGTGGCGACGACGTCGACCTTGCCGGACGCCTTGAGTGCGTCGGTTGCTCCCTGGGTCCTCTGTACCTCTACGGGGTTACCGACGACGCCCTGAATGATGGCAACCTTCCCGCCGTTGGGCAGGGCCTTCATTGCGAGCTCCGCCAGGCCCTTGCCGTAGTTGGTCTGGTCAACGCCGACGTAGCTGACCACGTTCGCTCCGTCGCCCACGCCCGAGTTCACAGCCACGACGGGAATGCCGGCAGCGTTGGCCTGCTGGACAGCCGGTACAACGCCGTCCGCTTCGACGGACTGGAGCAGGATCCCGTCCACCTTGTTGGCGATGGCCTGCTGAATTTGGGAGATCTGGGTGGCAGTGTCCAGATTGGCGTCCTGGACCTTTACAGTGGCCCCGATCTCCTTTCCGCGTGCCTCGCCGCCCTCAGCCATGGTCGAAATCCATGGGTTGGAGATGTTATTGATGAGGTAGGCGACGTTCTTGCAGGATCCTGAGCCTGTCGCCGCCGTTCCTGTGGCCGAACCGGGGGCCGAACTGCTGCATCCGGCAACAGCCAGCAGACCCAGCGCGAGGATTGCGGCGGAAACCTGCTGGGTCGTGGCCCGCGGTCGGTTTAGCTGTTTCTTTGGACACTCCATCGTGTTCACCTTTTCTGATAGTTCGCGGTGTTGTGAATTGTTGGTTGGCGCTATGCCGGTTCTAGGAGCGTTGCCGTTTGGTTCCGAGCCTGTCTGCTACGACGGCAACGAGGATGATCGTTCCTGTGACTGCCGGCTGCCAGTAGGGGGAGATTCCGAGCTGGTTGAGGCCGTTGCTGACTACGCCAAGAAGGAGTGCCGCGGCAATGACATTGCCCACCCGACCGACTCCGCCGGAGAGGGATGTCCCGCCGATGACGCAGATCGCGATGGCGCTCAGTGGCCATGCCTCGGCGCCCGTTGGTTGACCGATGGCCGACTGGCCGAAGAGGAGGATTCCGCCGAGGCCAACAGAGAAGCCTCCGAAGACGAAGGCGGCGAACTTAACCGCAGACACTGGCACGCCGGAGAGGTAGCTTGCGTGCGCGTTAGCGCCGGCACTGTGGATCCAGTGTCCCCATTTGGTGCGGGTCAGGATAAGCCAGGTCACGGTTGCGAAAATGAGGAAGGCCATGAACAGCAACGGGATACCCGCCACACTGCCGTAAGCGAAGACCTGAAGCTCCGGGGACCGGCCCACGACAGATTTTCCTCCAGTGGCAACGAGGATGACCCCTGTCACAATGCTGGCGAGGGCGAAGGTGGCGATGAAGGAATTGATACCAACCTTGGCGATGAAGAATCCATTGACCGCGCCGAGGATCACCCCCAACGCCAGGCCGGCGGCCAGGGCAGCGGGGAGCCCAAGCGTTGTCGAGACGAAGGCCGTCAAAACTGCCACGGCGCTGCCGACGGCACCGACTGAAAGGTCGAAACCTCCGCTGATCATCATCACGAGCATTCCCATCGCAACGATACCGATGATGCCGTTTTGCATGAGGATGTTCTGAAGGTTGGCGATATTTCGGAAGGGCTCGCTGACGACTGCGAGGACCGCGACCAGAACGATCAGCGCGATCCACAGGCTGTGCCGGGCCAGGAGGGTTCGGACCCGGTGCTTGGCTGAGACTACCGGATTCGTCCGAGCTTCTACTTGAGCGTGCTGCTGCACGGCTTGTGTAACCAACGCGCTGCTCACTTGTACTCCCTTGGTTATTCGGGGATCGCGGGTGTCGCTGTTCAGATCAGACATCGGCCCATTGCCCTGTACTCGCGGACGTCTGGATGGCATCGGCCACCAACTCGACCTTGTAGCCGTCTTCGAAGCTCGGGGCTGCCTGGCGGCCTTCGGTTACGGCTTTGATGAACTCGTAGCATTCGATGGTTTTGACGTCCAGGTAGCCTGTGCCCATTCCCGCAATCGGCCAGAATTTGTCACCGTATGGTTGGAAAGGCCCGGCCTGAACGGTTCGGAATCCCTGGACGTCGTCGCGGTCGTTGGCGAACATGACTTGCAGCTCACCGAGCCGTTCGTAGTCGAAGACGATGGTTCCGTCTGCGCCTTGTATCTCGAATCCCAGGTAGTTGTGCCGTCCCCGGGCGTTCCGGGTCGCCTCCAGCGTCCCGATCGCTCCGCTGGAGAACCGCAGGAGGCTGTAGACCGCGTCATCCACGTCGACCGGAACCTTGGCACCGCTTCCAGAACGGTCCCCTGAGGCAAGTTGATCGAATGCACTGGAACTGGCGGGACGTTCGGTGACGTGGGTGGCAAGGACCGAGCTGACGGCTTCAATATCGCCAAGCAGGTATCTCGCCGTGTCCACTACATGCGTTCCGATATCACCCAGAGCCCCCGAACCGGCCGTCGCCTTGGAGAAACGCCAGGAGGATGGGGTGTTCGGGTCGGCGGACCAGTCCTGCATGTAGTGGCCACGAAACGACAGCACTTTGCCGATACGCCCGGCGTCGAGGAGTTTTTTTGCCATCCGGATGGCGGGTGTATAGCGGTAGTTGAAGCCAACAGCATGAGTCACGCCGGCCGCAGTGACGGCTTCCAGCATCGTCTTTGCCTCGCTCGCATTACGCGCCAGAGGTTTCTCGCAAATGATGTGCTTTCCGGCCCAGGCCGCCTCAGCCGCGATCTCTGCATGGCTATCGTTCGGCGTACAGATATCGACAATGTCGATGTCGGGCCGATTGACCACCTCCCGCCAGTCGGTGCTCGACTCTTCGAAACCAAGCCGCTCCGCCGCGGCTTTTGCAAGCTCAGGGCTCACATCGACAACGACCTTGCGTACCGGGATTGCCGGCGCCGGATAGAAGTGGACGGGCATATTCGCGTAAGCCAGAGCATGGGCCTTACCCATGAATCCTGAACCAATCATCGCGACATTGAGATGCTTCATGCTTCGCTGACTCTCCGTTGAGTTCGTGGTCGCCGGGCGGCCTACCAGTCAATAGCACCATAGTGGTATGGCCACTTTGGTATGTCAACCATCTCTTCTTGATCGGTTCCGCGACTCGCGCCCGCAGGCGAAGGGCGTTGGTGAGGGCGTGAACAAGGTGGCAGGCGAGTGCCGAAAATATGATTGACATCACGATCTGGTGTGCCTAATCTGGCATTACCACTTTGGTCCACCAAGTGTCGTGTCGACCAAAAAGTTCCCTTTCGAAGGCCCCGCCGAAGAAGCGTGCCGAGGAGATTTTCAATGATGAAGAACGTAGGACCCACGACGTACCCCGAGATTTTCCTGGCAGTAGGCGGTCGTGAGATACCGCCGTCTGACCGGGAGGTGTCGGACGTGGTTAATCCAGCCGACGGTGCGGTCGTTGGGTTCGTTCCACAGGCCACTGACGCTGACCTGGACGCGGCACTCGCCGCCACCGGCCCGGCATATGAGGAATGGAAGCAGGTGTCTGCCTTCGACCGGTCAACCATCGTCCGGCGCGCTGGCGCCATCCTGCGGGAAAGGTCAGAGCGGATCGCCACCACAATGGTTCTCGAGAACGGAAAGACCTTCCGCGAGGCGCTGGGCGAGGTAATGGTTTCAGCTGACCTGCTCGACTGGCTTGCCGACGAGTGCCGGCGGTCGTACGGCCGGGTCATTCCGAGCCGCTTCCCCCACGGACGTGTGCTGGTGGTCCAGGAACCTGTCGGCCCGGTGGCCGCCTTTTCCCCATGGAACGCTCCGGCCCTGACCCTGATGAGAAAGGTCGGTCCGGCAGTAGCCGCAGGATGCTCGGTTATCGCAAAGGCCTCCGAGGAGACCCCCGGAACAGCATATGAAATCTACCTGGCCTTCCGCGATGCTGGCCTGCCTGACGGGGTCTTCCAGCTCGTTTTCGGAAACTCCACTCAAATCTCCGAACACCTGCTGGCTTCGAAGGTCATCCGCAAACTGACCTTCACCGGCTCCGTCCGGGTCGGTGTCCACCTCACCCAGCTTGCTGCTCAAACGATGAAGCGCGTCACCATGGAGCTAGGCGGACACGCACCGGTGATCGTTTGTGAGGACGCAGACATCGACCTCGCCGTCCAGGAAATGGCCGGTTTCAAGTTCCGCCAGACCGGGCAAATTTGCGCGGCGCCATCCCGGTTCTTCATCCATGAATCCCGCTATGACGAGTTTGTGGAGAAATTCGTGGCCAAAGCACAGCAGGTAGTCGTGGGGAATGGTCTTGATGACGAAACCACCATGGGACCCCTTGCCAACGAACGCCGGCTCCAGGCAATGCTGGACTTCGTGGCCGATGCCAAGTCCCGCGGAGGGAAGATAGTCCTCGGAGGCAACCAGATCGGCGACAAGGGATTCTTCTTCGAACCCACTGTCATCACGGATGTCGATGACGACTTTGAGGTGATGCGCTCGGAAATCTTCGGGCCCATCGCCCCGATCGCACGGTTCTCCGATCTCGACGACGTCATCCGCCGCGCCAATTCCTCCGACCTCGGGCTGACAGCCTTCACCTTCACGGAAAACGAACGAACGGCACGGATCCTCAGCGACCGCATCGAGGCCGGACTCGTCACGGTCAACACCGGCGGGACATCGTTGCCCGAAACCCCCTTCGGCGGCGTGAAGCAAAGCGGCTATGGACACGAAGGAGGGGCCGAAGGCCTCGAAGCCTACATGACCAAGAAACTCATCAACCAGCTCTAACCCCCAAACAATTTCCACACTTGTTGTTCAAAGGAGAACTCAGTCATGCCCATTTCCAAGTGGAAGAAAGCACAGTCGGCCACGCTCCGGCTCGTCGCAGCCTCGAGCGTCCTGCTATTTGGACTCTCCGCCTGCGGCACAGCAGAGGTCGGATCCGGAGGCAGCAGCGGCGCGGCAGCATCCGGAAGCAAAGAGGTCATCGCATTCGTACCTCCCACCACCGACCCTTACATCGCCAACTATCTGACCTACTTCAAAGACACACTGTCCAAAGAGGGCTACACACTTCGAGCCGTCACCCAGGAGAGTTCCTCCGCCGCTGAGGCCGCCGTGCAGCAGGCGTTGGGTTCGGGGAACCTGCCCGCAGCATTTCTGTGGTGGCCGATCCAGCCCGAAGCACAGGTCGGATCGCTCTCGGCCCTGCACGCCAGCGGAGTACCGGTCTTCCAGACAAACCAGCTGCCCGTGAAGGGCACCGAGAACATGCTCACCGCCTTCGCGGGCGTCTCGGACCTTCAGGCCGGAAAAATCGCCGCCGACGCCTCCATTGCCGCACGCGACGAACTGAAGAAGAAGGGCGACAAGCTTTCGAGCGCAGGCGGCGGCATCCTCGTCCCCAACTTCCCGGTCGGATACGGCGCAACCCGCGACCGCATGGCCGGCCTCGTTGACGGGATCAAAGGATCCGGCATGAACGTCGTCGCGGAAGGCAACGCCGCCGGATTCAGCGCTCAGGACGCCTTCACACTGATGAACCAGATGATCGCAGCCAACCGCGCAAAAGGCTTCGATGTGGTGTACGCGCCCAACGATGATGTGGCGATCGGATCAATCCGGGCGCTCGAACAGGCCGGATACAAGCCCGGCACCGACGTTATGGTCATCGGCGGAGCCTGCCACGGCGATGACTCAGCAGTGAAGTCCGGAAAGCAGTACAACACCATCGTCCAGGGTTCGGGCCTGGAAGGTCAGTTCACAGCAGATCGAATCCTGGCCTACCTCAAGAATCCGAAGGTCCAGGACGGCGAGTACGTTGCCCCGGCCGATGCGGACGCAGCTCCCAAGCTGCCGGACACCATCAGCAAAAGGAACCTGATTCCGCTGCCGTACGTGCTCTCGGGCGACTACGAAACCCAGAAGCTGTGGGGCGAACCAGCAAAGACGTGGTGCACCTACTAACCACGCTGGTCATTGACGGCGGGCGGTGCAGGAAGCTGCGGTAATGACACTTCACAACCTGCGCCGCCCGGTCTCAACCTCTCAGTAAGTCTACGAATTGCAGAAAGCGGGTATTCCGGTGGGACAAGAAACCACACGGACAGAACCAGGCGAGGTCGTGCTCGAAGCGCGCAACCTGCGCAAGCAGTATGGCTCGGTCATCGCCGTCGCAGACGGCAGCATCACCATTCGGGAAGGCGAGGTCCTGGCACTTCTCGGCCCCAACGGTGCGGGAAAGAGCACCATGATCGGTCTCCTCTCGGGACGGCTCAAAAGCGACGCCGGCGAAATCCTCTTCAAAGGCGAACCCATCGCCGCGCACGACCTCGCCAGGGAAGACTCTCCCGTAACGGTAGTGCAGCAGGAACTGAGCATTGTCCCGACCATGACGGTGGGCCAAAACGTCTTCCTGTCCAACAAACGGATAGGCAAGATCTACGGGGCCCGCAAGGCAGCGATCCGGGCCCAGCCCTACCTCGAGAAAGCAGGCCTGGGCCACGTTGACCCGATGATGACAGCCGACAGGCTCTCCATCGGAGAACAGCAACTCGTGGAACTGGCACGCGCCCTGGCCCGCGACGCCAAAGTCATCATGCTGGATGAACCCACAGCAGCCCTTTCCGAGCCCGAGATTGACCGCGTGCTTGCCGTGGTAGCCGACCTTCGCTCCCACGGACACTCAGTCGTCTACATCTCGCACCGCCTTGACGAGATCATGAGAATCGCTGACCGTGCCCTGATCATCCGAGACGGCCGCAGCCTCCAGCCCCTTGCCGGAACCGATCTCACGATCTCCAACATCATTGAACTGATGCTTGGGCGACAGCTTGGAGCCCTGTACCCGCCGAGAGCCGAGACGCTCAGGAACGACGAAGCCCTCCGCCTTGACTCGGTCACCGCCCAAGGCATCGACAGGCCCGTATCCCTGTGCGTCCGGCGCGGTGAGATCTTCGGACTTGCCGGGCAACTCGGCAGCGCCGCAGCGGTCATTCTCGAGGTCATCGCCGGCGTGCGGCCCATCCAGGCGGGCGACGTCGCGGTATCCGGTGAACCCGCGCGACTCAGCGGACCCCGAAAAGCAGCCCAACTCGGTATCGCCTACTGCTCCGATGACCGCAAACGGGACGGCTTCTTCGGCGTTCGATCGGTTCTGGAGAACCTCACCGCGCCCGCCCTGGCCTCCGTGAGCACAGCAGGCTGGATCTCACGCCGGCGTGAAAAAGAACTCGGCAGTTCGTTGGCCAAGGCGTTCGGCGTCAACGCCACCCGTCTGCCGCACCCCGTCGAAACCCTCAGCGGCGGCAACCAGCAAAAAGTCGTGCTCGGAAAATGGCTGGGCATCGACCCGAAAATCGTGCTGGTCAACGAGCCCACCCGAGGCGTGGATGTCGGCGCCAGGGCGGAAATCTACGCATACCTGCGCGGGCTGGCGGACAAGGGCCTCACCGTGATCCTGACCTCCACCGAAGCCGAGGAAGTACTCGGCCTTTCCGACACGGTCGCCAGCTTCTACCGCGGCTCCCTGGTGGGAGTCAGGGCGGCCAAAGACATCACTGTCAGCGACCTCGAGCACGAACTAAGCACACCAGCTCTTGCGGCGGAAAGGACGTCATCATGACGACAGCGGCAACGACGGACAACCCCTCGTCCCCGTCCTCAACCCCAGCCTCATCCGGGTTCGTTACCGACCTGGACCTCATCGCCAAACACAAAAGGCGCCGCACTGTAGCGACGCTCGTCATGGTCGGAGCCGTGCTGGCGCTGGTGGTCACCGGCGGCATCTTCGTGCCGGAGTTCCTAAGCCCGGCGAACCTTCTGAGCGTCCTGCGTGCAGCATCAATCACCGGTGTGGTGGCAATCGGCCTGACGTTCGTGACGATCTCGGGAAACTACTTCTCACTGTCGGTCGCCCAGACGGCTATCCTCTCCACCGTCGTCTACGCCACCGCCGCCAGCGCCGGCGGCTTCCTGACCGGGCTCCTGGCCGTCGCCGCCGTCTGCCTCATCATTGGCCTCATCCAGGGCCTGGTAGTCGGCGCCGGCGGCAACCCCATCGTGGTCACCCTTGCGACCGGCGCGGTTCTGCTGGCCATCGTCCTCGTAGTCACCGGCGGCAAGCGCGTTCGACTCCTGCCACCGGACGGGGATACCCTCGCCCTGTTCGGACAGTCATCGCCGCTCGGAATTCCGGTCGCGACCTGGGCGTTCGTACTCCTCGCCATCGTGTGCCACCTGCTGCTGAAAAAGACAACCCTCGGCCGGCGGACCGTGCTGCTCGGCGCCAACAAGGACACCGCCCGGTCCATCGGCTACAACGTCCGATGGATCATCGCCATCGTCTTCCTCGTAGCCTCACTCACCGCCGGCATCGCAGGAGTGCTCACAGCCGCCGAATTTGGCGTTGCGGACGCGTCCCAGTTCACCTCCCTCGACGTCGACGCCATCGCCGCGGTCCTCGTCGGAGGCACCGCCATACGCGGCGGCCAGGGGTCAATCCTGCAGACGACCATCGGCGTCGTCTTCATCGCCCTGCTGAACAATCTCCTACAAATTCTGGGCCTGAGCACCGGAATCCGTCTCAGCCTCGTTGGCGGGGCCGTCGTCGTAGCCGTCCTGGCCTATTCGCTGATGAAAGAAAGGTCCCGCTGACATGCCAAATATCGCACACTGGGCAACCGCCAATGCAACGCGGAAGGACCTGCTCCTCAGACTGCTGATACTTGTGGTCGTCATTGCAGCCTTTTCGATCGTTATCAAGGGCTTCATCTCTGTAAATAACCTCTATTCGATCCTCCAAGTCGCCACCCCCATCGGCCTGGCAGCGGTCGGTGTCGGCGTCACCATGCTGGCCGGCGAATTCGACCTGTCGGTCGGATCCATGACCGTCCTCGGCGGCGTCATCGCCGTATCCATGGCACCCCTCGGCCCCGGAGCGGCGGTCGCCGCGGCCGTCGCGGTGGGGATTGGACTCGGCGCAACCCAAGGCTTCCTGATCGCATTGCTGCGCGTCAGCTCCCTGGTCGTGACAATCGGAACCCTCATTCTCTTCCGGGGATTCGCGTACCTGCTTGCAGGCGACGCATCCGTCTCCCTGACTTCCTTTGAATTCGGGAAATGGCTGAACACCCGGGTACTCATGTTCTCCCCCTTCAGCTTCCTGCTGATCGCCCTGGTGGTCGGCGTTTGGTGGGCTCTGAACTACTCGAAGATCGGCCATGAAATCATGGCAATCGGCGGGGGGCGCCGCGAGGCAGTCGCCGGCGGAATCAAACCCCAGCGCCCCGTCACCATCGCGTTCGCTTTCTCGGGAGGCATGGCCGCCCTCGGCGGCGCACTCGTGTCACTGAGCATCGGCGGGGCAACACCGACCGGATTCAGCGAGACCCTGCTGACGGCCGTTGCCGCGGCCGTCATCGGAGGAATCGCTTTGAGCGGCGGAAAGGGCTCACCCTGGGGAATCCTGATCGGCGCGATCGCCCTCGGCGTGATCTCAAGCGGCGTCAGTGTCCTCGGCGCACCCACCTACATCTCCCAGCTCCTCTCGGGCGGACTGCTGCTGGTCGCGCTCCTGTCGGAGATGGTTTCTCGCGGACAGATCCCGCTGGGATTCCTGCGCAAAGCCATCCGCCGCCGGCAGCCCGCCGTCGCCGCATAGCAGTCATCCCCACAAACCAGGAACAACACGTTGTAAAGGAAACATGATGAAAGCAGTAGTCCTCCCCGGAGATGAATCCGTTACCGTTCGCGATCTGCCGACGCCGGAACCCGGGTTCGGAGACGTATTGATCAAAGTAAAAGCCTCCGCAGTCTGCGGCAGCGACATGAGCGTCCTTCGCGGGAACCAGTTGGTGGGTGAACGCCAGGAATTCCCCGTCCCGGGACACGAAGTCACAGGAACCGTCGAGAAACTCGGACCGGGCGTCACCGGCATCTCAGCCGGGGACCGGGTCGCCGTCTACCTGGCCGTAGGCTGCCTGCGGTGCGAGTACTGCCTCGAAGGTTACGTAATGCTGTGTTCCCGCCTGCAGACCATCGGCTTCGATCTGCAGGGAGGCGACGCTGAATACATCTCGATTCCTGCCTATAACTGCATGCCCCTGCACAGCGGACTGAGCTTTGAAGAGGGTGCCGTCTCCACGGATATGTTCGGAACGCAATTCAGTATCCAGCAGCGTCTGGGTGTATCCGGTGCTGACACGGTGCTGGTGAGCGGCCTTGGACCGATGGGTTCCGCGGCCGTCGCCACGGCCAAAGCCAATGGAGCACGGGTCTTCGCAGTCGATCCCGTCGCCCACAGGCGCGAACTGGCCCTGCATTTGGGCGCTGACGAAGTCTTCGAATCCGTCGACTCCGGAATTACCGATCTCGGACTCAGCCGCGGCCGCGGGGGACCGGACGTGATCATCGAATGCTCCGGCAATGGCAGGGCACAGGAATCGGCACTGAACATCGTCCGGCCCCTGGGACGGGTCGCATTGGTTGGCGAAAACGCCAACCTGACCATCAATCCCAGCGGGCAGCTGCTCCGCAAGCTCACAACGGTGGTCGGTTCCTGGTATTTCCCCAGGTGGCAGTTCTCCCACATCCAGGAGTTCCTCATAGAACGAAAGGTTCCGGTCGGCGAAATCATCAGCCACCGCATGCCGCTCGATGACGCCGCCAAGGCATTTGAAATGCTCGTGAACCGGAGCGCGGAAAAGATCATTTTCCAGCCCTGACACCACAAAACGAACGGCCAGAGACCGTTACAACGGCCGGCGTCCTGCCCCCACGGTGGACGCCGGCACGACAGCCATCGGGACGGGCCGCGGGCAGCCAATCCATCGCCACCAGATTTCGCCCACCTAAGGAGTACCAGCTATGAACACCCACGGCGTAGTGACCGCGGAGCCGCAGGAATTAATCAACCAGGCTCGCAGTCATCAACGAAGCGACTTCGACATCGTCGATATTGTTGCGACCCCGATTTCCGTCGCGTTGACCAACGGATCCCAACTGGCCATCGGACGGGCAGTCAAGCGAGACGCCGTCGTCGTGAAGATTACAACGCGATGCGGAATCATCGGCTACGGAGAAGCGCACCACGCCCGTGCTGCGAACGTCGTAGCCGAGACCATCAATACCGCACTGCGGGACATCCTCATGCCGGGTTCAGCCTTGGACGTCGTAGAACTCTGGGACCGAATTTACACTTGGCAGCTCCGCAGCCACGGCCTGGGCGCGGCTGCCGTTATCGGTATGAGCGGCATCGATATGGCACTTTGGGATATCCGTGGCAAGGCAGTGGGCTGGCCGCTGTACCGGATGCTCGGCGGCAGCCCTACACCGGTTCAGGCCTACGCCGGCGGCGTTGCACTGGGCTGGCAGGCGCCGTCCTCCCTCGTTAATGAAGCCGTTCCCCTAGTGGAAAGCGGATACAAGGCAGTCAAGCTGCGCGTGGGTGATACCGCCGCCGCCGACATCAGCCGTGTTCGGGCGGTCCGGGAACACTTCGGAGATGACTTGACCATCCTCGTTGATGCCAACACCGGCTACACGATGGAGGACGTCCGCCGGGTCCTTCCGGCTTTTCAGGAACTCGGTGTGGCGTGGCTCGAGGAGCCATTCCCCGCAAACGACCACCGCAGCTACAGGATGGCCTCCGAACAGACCACGATTCCGCTGGCTGCCGGCGAAAACCATTACACCAGATACGAATTCGCACGGCTCATCGAGGACGGCTCCGTTTCAATGATTCAGCCGGACGTGGCAAAGGCAGGAGGCATCACCGAGACAATGCGAATCGCTGGGCTGGCATCCGCCTCCAAACTCCTGATCGCACCGCACAGTTCGGTCACAGGACTGAGCCAGGCCGCCTCCATCCATGTCCTCATGTCCATCGACAACGCCCGCTACTTCGAAGCCGATGTAACCCCCGACAATCCGTTCCGTGAAGAGCTCACATCCTCGCCGTTCTCCATCTCGCCGGAAGGAACCGTCGCCATGACGGAGAAGCCCGGACTCGGCGTGGACGTGGACGAGTCGTTCATCGAACGACACCCCTTCATCCCAGGCAAGAACTTCGTCTAAGACGGCAACCCCCATTGACATAACCAAAGTGGGCGACCAAACTGGTACTACCGGCTAGAAGCCACTCACTTTCCCATCAAAGAAGCTGGAGCTTAAAGAAAATGAAACTTGGCCTTTTCATGATGCCCTTCCACGACGCCGCGCGCCCGGTCGCAGAGCTGATCGAGGAGGACATCGACAAGATCGTTCTCGCCGACCAGCTCGGCTATGCAGAGGCTTGGGTTGGACAGCACTTCACCGCGACCGTCGAACCGATCGCGTCGCCGCTGATGCTGATGTCGGCGGCTCTCCCGCAGACCCAAAACATCACTTTCGCTACCGGCGTGATCAACCTGCCGTGCCACAACCCGGCAACCGTCGCGGCGGAGATCGCCCAGTTCGACCACATGAGCCGCGGACGCCTCATCTTCGGCATCGGTCCAGGATCGCTCTCGAGTGACTTTGAGCTTTTCGGCAACACCGAGGGATGGCCGCGTCTGGCCAAGTTCCTTGAATCGGCCGACATGATCCAGGAGATCTGGGCCAGCGACCCCCCGTACAACTTCGAGGGGGAGTTCTACTCCGTCAAGCTGGAAACCAGCAACGCCGATCTCGGCACCGGGTACATGCAGAAGCCGTACCAGCAGCCGACCCCGCCGATCGCCACGTCGCTCATGAGCCCGTTCCCCGGCCTGGGTGCAATCGCGGGGGAGAAGAAGTGGATCCCTGTATCCGCCAACTTCATCCCCACCGCCAGCGTGGCCTCGCACTGGGTGAAGTACCTCGAAGGCGCCGACAAGGCCGGCTACACCCCGGACCCGTCAACCTGGCGTGTGGCCCGCAACATCGTGGTCGCGCCCACCGACGAAGAGGCCCGCGATATCGCCATGGACCCCAAGGGCGGCATGTACACGACATACGACTACCTGTGGAAGGCGCTGAGCGCCGGCGGCTTCGGCAATGCCCTCAAGACCGACCCCTCCGTCCCGGATGAAGACATCACCGTCGAAGGCCTTATTGATGACCTGGTGATCCACGGCAGCCCGGCCACCGTAATCGAGAAGCTGAAGGCCTTCAAGGAAGTCACCGGCCCCTTCGGCACCCTGGTTGTCGGCCTGCAGGACTGGGGCCACAACACGGAGCAGGAACGCGCGAGCATGAAACTGCTCGCAACCGACGTCGCACCCCACATCTGATCCGCACGAAAGGACGGTGCATGATGTCAATTGTCGATTCAAACACATGGAAGTCGGACCCGGCCCTCACTGAAGGCTTCAAAGGCGCTATGGGTCTGCTCGCCGGTGCGGTCACGGTAATCACAACAGGAATAGGTGATACGCGGCGGGGGCTGACCGCCACTGCCGTGTGCAGCCTGTCCGTGGAACCGCCCATGATCCTCGTCTGCGCCAACCGCTCAGGCGAGGCCCGCGAGATGATCTGGAAGTCGGGGTTCTTCTGCGTCAACGTCCTCTCCGGCGACGACCAGGACGTGGCCAACGGGTTCGCCGGTCGAAGCGGCCTCAGCGGCAGCGAAAAATTCACCGTCGGGAACTGGGGAACCATCGCCACAGGCGCCCCCGCCCTCAAGTCGGCGCTAGTGTCCATCGACTGCGAATTGTCCGAAAAGCTGGAAACACACACCCACACCGTGTTCCTTGGCCAGGTCGCCGGACTCAACTTCAACGCCTCCACCGAAGACGGCTCACCCAGAGTTCCCCTGGTCTACTGGGACCGGATGTACCGGGGAATCACGAGCCAGTGAACGACGTGGCCCGCAGCAGGACGGGTGAGGCTTTGGCAGCCGGCACGCGTCCGGCAAACCCAGCGATGAACGGCAAACCGGCACAGCAAAAAGCCCAAGTGCTTCAGATCGTCGCCGAAATCATCCAGTTGGTCGAACTCCGGGGCTACCAGCCAGGGGACAGAATCCCTTCCGAGCGTGAGATCTCCGAACGGTTCAACATAGGACGAAGCGTCGTGCGCGAGGCCATGGCCATGCTGGAGTCAACACGGTATCTGGAGCGCAAACGGAGCAGCGGCGTCTTTCTGAGCGACAACCCCGAAACGACCAGCCTGGAGGCGCTCGTCCTCTCGACCAAGGTGGGGCTGCCGCTGAGCGACAAGGTCAACACGGATTCGATTGAAGTCAGGCGCATCATCGAGGTGCAAGCGATCCATCTGGCCTGTCTGCGCCGTACGGCCGAAGCACTCGGGCGGATCTCTGCCGTACTTGCCGGATTTGAGCACACCGTCGTCGATGCCGAGACGGCGTCGGACTACGATTTCCAATTCCATATGGAGATCTTTCGGGCCACGGACAACGAGATTCTGAGTCGGCTCGTGCAACCGTTTTACATTCTGTCGCGCAACCGAAGAGAGGCCTTGTTCGCCTCGCCAGTGCAGCGCGGGGTGTCGCACGAGCAGCATCTTGCCCTGTTTGATGCCATTCGCGATCAGGATTGCGAGCGGGCTGCCAGCCTCATGGGCCTGCATATCGGCCGGGTTGATGACTGGTTCAGCCAACACCTGGCACAGCCAGCCGAATCGGCCTGACCAGGCCCTGCTGCAGGCACAGCAAGGGTCCGAACTGAAAAGCGGACTATCCCATCAAAGAAGCTGGAGTTAAGAAAATGAAACTGGGCCTTTTCATGATGCCGTTCCACGATGCGGCCCGACCCGTCTCTGACCTGTTTGATGAGGACATCGACAAAATTGTCCTCGCCGACCAGCTCGGCTACACAGAGGCCTGGGTCGGACAGCACTTCACCGCGACCGTCGAACCATTCGCATCCCCCCTGATGCTGATGTCGGCGGCCCTTCCGCAGACCAAAAACATCATGTTCGGCACCGGCGTGATCAACCTGCCGTGCCACCATCCGGCCACTGTGGCAGCGGAAATCGCCCAGTTCGACCACATGAGCCGCGGCCGCCTCCTGTTCGGCATCGGGCCAGGTGCACTGGCCACTGACTTTGAGCTATTCGGCAACACCGCAGGGTGGCCCCGATTGCGGAAAATGCTGGAATCCGTGGAGTACATCCAGGAGATCTGGGCCAGCGACCCCCCGTACAACTTCGAGGGGGAGTTCTACTCCGTCAAGCTGGAAACCAGCAACGCCGAGCTCGGCACCGGGTACATGCAAAAGCCGTACCAGCAGCCGCACCCGCCGATCGCCACGTCTCTCATGAGTTCATACCCTGGCCTCGGCGCCATGGCGGGAGAAAACAAGTGGATCCCCGTATCGGCAAACTTCATCCCCACCGCCAGCGTGGCCTCGCACTGGGTGAAGTATGAGGAGGGTGCCTCCAAGGCCGGTTACACCCCGGATCCGTCAACCTGGCGTGTGGCCCGCAACATCGTGGTCGCCCCCACCGACGAAGAGGCCCGCGATGTCGCCATGGATCCCAAGGGCGGCATGTACATGACGTACGACTACCTGTGGAAGGCGCTGAGCGCCGGCGGCTTCGGCAATGCCCTCAAGTCCGACCCCAAGATCCCGGACGAAGACATCACCGTCGAAGGCCTCGTTGACGACATGGTCATCCACGGCAGCCCCACCACCGTGATCGAGAAGCTGAAGGCCTTCCAGGAAGTTACCGGCCCCTTCGGCACCCTGATCCTCGCGTTGCAGGACTGGGGCCACAACACGGAGCAGGAGCGCGCGAGCATGAAGCTGCTCGCAACCGACGTCGCACCACACCTCTGACTGCCAAAAAGACTCGAATCCTCCAGAGACGGCGCTGTTCATGGTGCTGTCCGAGAAAAAGGACAGCACCATGCTTGCCGCCTTCCGTGCCGCTGTAGACGCCACAGTTCAGATCAGCGATCGGGCTATCGACCTTCACGCCAACGCTCACGACGCTTCTCACTTCCTGCTGATACCGAGCGCATTTGCCACGCCCAGAAATGCCGGCGAGGTTGGAGCGCTGCTTCGTGCCGGCGCTGCCAGCGGAATGCCGGTTACCCTACGCTCGGGCGGGACAAGTCTGAGCGGACAGGCACTGACAGACGGCGTCCTTATGGATGTTCGAAAGCACTTCAAGGACATTGAGGTGCTCGATGGCGGCGAAAAGGTCCGCGTCCAGCCCGGCGTCACCGTGCGCATGCTCAATGCCCGCCTGGCCAGGTACAACCGAAAGTTCGGACCGGACCCGGCAAGCGAATCAGCCTGCACTATCGGGGGAGTGGTGGCTAACAATTCCTCCGGTATGCACTGCGGCACCGCCGACAACGCATACAGCACACTGGAGTCCGTGACGGTCGTACTGCCCAGCGGCACCGTCATAGACACCGGGGCCCCCGACGCCGACCAGCGTTTGCGGGCCCTTGAACCTGACCTCCACGAAGGCCTTGACCGGCTCTCACGGCGCGTCCGCGGGAATCCCGCGTCAGTCCGCACGGTCACACAGCAGTTTTCCATGAAAAACACTATGGGATACGGGCTCAATGCCCTACTGGACTTTACGCGGCCCGTCGACATGCTGGCACATTTGATTGTCGGCAGTGAAGGGACGCTCGGTTTTGTTGCCGAAGCCGTGTTCCGGACCGTTCCTACAAAGAAGCACTCCACAACAGGGCTGCTGGTGTTTCCGGATCTGCAGGCCGCGAACCTGGCCCTTCCTGCCCTGGTGGCTTCCAACGCTGCCACGATCGAACTCATGGATTCAGTGTCCCTGAAGGTAGGCCAGACACTTCCCGGGACACCTGCCGCCGTGCGCGATCTGCATGTGCAGGATCATGCCGCCTTACTGGTGGAGTATGCAGCTGATAGCCCCGACGAGCTTGCCGCAGCACAAGATGCCGGCGCCTTGGCCATCATGGCCCTGGGACTTAGCAGCCCGGCCGCATTCAGCACCGACGCGGCTGCACGGGCGGAACTTTGGCATCTTCGGAAGGGTCTGTACGCCTCGGTCGCCGGCGCCCGCCCCCAAGGAACCACAGCCTTGCTCGAAGACGTGGTCGTGCCGGTGCCATCGTTGGCCCGGACATGTGCAGAGCTGAACCGACTCTTCGACAAGTACCGGTACCGCAACAGCGTGATCTTTGGACACGCCAAAGACGGCAACATCCATTTCATGCTCACCGACCGGTTCGCCTCCGCTACGGAGCTGGAGCGTTACAACGCGTTCACAGAGGACATGGTAGACCTTGTACTCGGTGAAAACGGTTCCCTTAAGGCCGAGCACGGCACCGGCCGCGTCATGTCCGCCTACGTGCGTCGCCAGTACGGCGACGAGCTGTATGGCGTCATGTGGGAAATTAAGCGGCTGTTCGACCCCGCAGGCATTCTGAACCCCGGCGTGATCATGAACGAAGATCCGCAGGCGCATCTGGTCAACATCAAAACCGCGCCGACGGTGGCCGAGGAAGTGGACAGGTGCGTCTCGTGCGGATATTGCGAGCCGGTATGCCCAAGCAGGGACATCACGCTTACGCCGCGTCAACGCATCGTCACACTGCGCGCCATGGAACAGGCACGGATCGACGGAGATACTGCCCTTCTGGCTCAACTGGAGAAAGACTACGACTACGAAGCCGTGCAAACCTGTGCTGTGGACGGCATGTGCCAGACGGCATGTCCGGTCGACATTAACACGGGCAGCCTGGTCAAGCGGATCCGCAGGGAAGCGCCGCACACGGCGGCGGACACAGTATGGAAAGCGGCGGCAGATCATTGGGGAGCCGTGACCCGGGGTGCTGGTGCGGCCCTGTCCACGGTCGCCAAACTTCCCGCACCCCTGGTGCAGATTCCAAACAAGGTCGCCCGGACCGTGCTGGGAAGTGACACTGTCCCTCTCTACTCGCCCGAGCTGCCAGCCGGAGGGCCATCGCGCAGACGACCGGCGCCCGAGGCGGAGGCCGAAGCGGTCTATTTCCCTGCCTGCGTGCAGACGATGTTCGGACCAGCAGACCCTGCCGACAACAATGCCGGCGTGCAGGAAAGTTTTGAACAGCTTTGCGAGCGGGCAGGGATATCCCTGCTGGTGCCACAGCGCATCAATGGCCTCTGCTGCGGCACGCCGTGGTCCTCAAAAGGGCTCGTCAAAGGGCTCGAATCGATGCGCACGCGTACGCTGGCCGCTTTGAGGGAAGCCACCCGAGACGGTGAACTGGACATCATCTGCGATGCGTCGTCCTGCACCGAGGGTCTTCTCGCCGTCGTCGAATCCGAATCGCGGCGCCCCGGCCAGCGGCCCCTTCGAATCAGGGACGCAGTGCAGTTTGTGGCCGAACGCATCGTCCCATCCTTGGGTGCATACGCCAAGTTGGACTCGTTGGCTCTGCATCCAACCTGCTCGTCCACCAGGCTCGGCTTGAACGGGTCCCTAACGGCTGTCGCCCATGCTGTCGCTGACACGGTTCAAACACCGGAAAACTGGGGATGCTGCGCCTTCGCCGGCGACCGCGGAATGCTGCACCCGGAGCTCACCGATTCCGCCACACAGAAACAGGCTGCCGAAGTGGCTGCGTTCGACGCCACCGCACACGCGTCCTGCAACCGCACATGCGAACTTGGCATGACCCGTGCAACAGGTGAGACTTACCGGCACATCTTGGAGCTACTGGAAGAAAGAACCCGGCCGGACACGCAGGAATGAACGCACAATGGCGCAAGATACCACTGAATCCCCGCATCAAAATATGCAAGCCACCGAGCTGGTAGTGGACTGGACACTGTTGACGCCGGGGGAGACAGTAGTCGTCACCGATGCCAACGGCACCCACCACAGCGGCGCCGTCGACGTGGTGGCCCCCGATGGCTCCATTTTTTGGGTCTACTCCATGTTCGGACGTTGCCTCTTCGCCCGAGCGGAGCAGTACGAAGTATGGCGTACCCCATGACAGCCGCCGATTTCACGATGCCCGCGCTGCATGGATACATCGAGCAGTCCCGCCACAGTTCGCCGTGGAACCGCGCGCCGCACGGATGGCCATACATGGGTAGCAATCGATGTCCACGGCCGGCCTGTCGGCACAATCGGTGCCCCTATCTGTGACGGCCGGAAACCTTCCGGCGCGATCCGCTGCCTCACGCACTCTACTTTGATGCGCTAGAGGCAGACCACCTTGTAACGGCCCTCGACTATGCCCCTGAACAACTTCCCCGCGCGGCCCTAACTTTGCATCGCCTCCTGCATGGACTCCCCGCATGCTGAAAGCGAGGGCCGAGATGAATGATCATCCGATGTCACTGTTGGGCGGGAGGATGGCTTGCGTCCAGACCCAGCATCAGCCCGGCCGCACCGAGAAGCACACCGCTGACCCGCCCCCGCCACATCATCCAATTGGGCTTCGATGCCAACGAAGCACTGATGGAGGCGGCGACCAGGACCGTAACGGCGTTGACTGCGAGACTAACGCAGATTTGGATACCGCCGAGAACGAATCCTTGCCCGGCCGCATCGCCGCCAGGGACTACGAACTGTGGGACAAGAGCCAAATAAATGAGAGCTGTTTTTGGATTCAGGACGTTAGTTAACAACCCCATCCGAAACAGCCTCCAATGCGACACCGTGTTTCGAGCTCTTTCCGGCGACCACATTTGTCTATCTCCACGGAACGCCATCACACAGAGACAAATCAGATAGGCTGCCCCTGCCACCTTCAGCCCCGCATACAGCGCAGGAACAAGGGAGAAGATGGCCGCGAGCCCCAAATTCACCATGATCAAATACGGAACAAATCCGACGAGCGTTCCGGCCAGGGATATGAACCCGGCCGCCCGGCCGTGTCGCATGCTGCCTGAGACCAGATGCATCATATTGGGCCCCGGAACCAAGGCGGCGGCTAGCGAAAGGACGGCTACTCCAACCGCAGCATCCGGAGATATCAACGATTCAACACCCGGAACAGTAAACCATCTCGATTCTTCACAAACTTTCCAGACCTCCATCATTGATTCCCCGAAGGCCCGATAAGCCATTGGTGCGCCGAAGTGGCTCTACCACTACGGTAGGGCGCGCAACAGGCCGCGGTCAATCAGGAGGCTCTTTCGTTTGTGCACATCGGTCCCCGGAAGCTGGACCTTATTATCACTCGACAACCGTGACCGTGATGTGTCATCAACACCCGGTTGGACTCCAGTCGCTCCCGCACTTTACCGATAGTGCAGATTTCGTCAACTTGGGGGAGTGGTCCGACGATCCACTCCCTTGCAGGTGGACCTTGTGAACGGGAGAGCCCTGCCTAGTCTTCCAGCGCGCCCCCGCCGCGTCGTGGAGATCGGGCAGGAACTTCTCCTGCGCCTGGATCTTGCGGCGGTAGAAGTCATGGGCGGCTTGTTTAGTAATCCCCAGTGCTTCGCAGCTCAGGGCCCACGTCGCGCCGGCCTAACGCACCGATTTCATGACGTGCCAGCGTCTCGCTGTGAGCAGCACGGCGGCCTTCGCGTTCGCGCTCAGCGCCTCGAGCGCCGCGACTTCCCTTACCTCAGCATGTAACTGTGCGGTGGCCGCCCCGCCTGATCACTGCCCGAGCCAGAATTCGCGCCATCTCTCGCCGCAGGGGAAGTCTTCCCACACTGTGAACAACTCAAGGACATTGCCGCCGCTGAGCGCTTGCTCCACCGACGCCGCATCTTCATCCGTGAGGTCACGCTAGCTTGACCATTTCGATGGGCCAAGAGAAGCGTCGCTGGCTGCACCGGGCACACAAGCACGCCGTCAGCATCACGAAGCGCTGACATGGCAGCAGGAAGACCGCGTCCTTTTGCCGCGTGGGATATTTGCGGTTCGAACGCTGAAATGTTCCTCCCTCCGGCGCACGGGCCGCATCATCACTGTCATGCCGGCCCGCAAGGCCCCTTCCTGACGCTATCGGGGGCGGGTCGGACTGCCTGATTCCTGCTGGGAAATAGCTCGGAAGCCCTGGGCAGATTGGTTCAATGAATTGCTGTCGTGGCGCCAGCTGTCGGCCGGAGTCAGTGACTCCGACTCCGTTAGTGACTGGCTTTCAGGCTCATGTTTCATCGGGATGTCAGACCCCCACCATGTGGACCTAGCGGCGCAAACTAAGATTGCGCCATGGACTTGAGGGAAGTTGAATCGCGCGCATCACTGCTCTTGGCAACACTGTCTCAGTTTGGAGGGCCGGCCGATAGCAACTCCGTGATTAGTCATGCTCTAAGCCGGGACCCTAGTCGGCGCATGAACCCGGCACTGGTGCGGACGGATATGCGGGCCTTCGACCTTCTGACAAAGCTGGACTTCGTTCGCCTGGCGAACGGCGGTTACGCCTACGAACTGTCGGACCTCGGCCGCCAAGTGCTGGAAGCAGGATGGCCCGCTAAGTTGTCCGCCGGCTGGCTCGATGAATGGGTGGCTACCGAGCAACTCATAGAGGCTCTGAGTGAACAGCGTACTTCTGACGAGAACGCAGTTAGCCAGCTCACCGTCCGTAACTGGCGGCAGTTTTCGGACATAGACATCGTGTTTCATCCGAGACTGACCATCTTGACCGGAGCGAATGGTGCCGGCAAGACCACGCTCCTCAACATCCTCGGGCCCCATTTCAACTGGGCTGCGCAGTTGCTCACGCGTCAACCTGAAAAGACTTCTCCAATGGCCACGCTAGATGTGGGCCAACTTTTGTATGCGAACGGCGCGCGATCATCGCTTGTTCAAGACGCCGGCGCTGGGATCAATAACGCGCCGTTATCAATCCCACAAATGCAGACGGTTCCGGGGATATTCATTAACTCACACCGTTCAATAAGTGCTTACCAGCCACTTAAGGCTTTGCCGCCCCGCTTTTCAGAGTGGGATGCCCTGCAACAACAATTTGCGTCTGAGATCCAGATTCGCTACGCGGGCGGAAGTTCGCAATATTCTCCGCTTCACCGCATGAAGGAGGCACTGGTAGCGGCAGCGATGTACGCATACGGCAATCAGGCAGTCCGCGCTAGTGAAGCCGCGAGAGAAGTTTGGGAAGGTTATCAGGACGTACTTCGGCGGTTCCTTCCTTCATCACTGCAGTTTCTTCGTTTCGAAGTTGAAGATTCCGAAATTATACTTGTCACCCGTAGTGCGGAGTTTCCCCTAGAAGCTGCTTCCGGTGGGATTAGCGCAATGCTCGAACTTTCGTGGCAAATATTTCTTCGACAAAGAAATAAAACCTCATTTTCCGTTTGTATCGACGAGCCGGAGAATCATTTGCACCCCGAATTACAAAGGTCAATCGTGCCATCGCTGCTGGCTGGTTTTCCGGATGTCACGTTCATCATCGCCACGCACAGTCCATTCGTAGTCACCTCAACTCAGGATTCTTTTGTCTACGCCCTCGGAGCCGATGAGAGGGGGCATATCCGCTCTCGCAGAGTGGATGTCAACAAATCAGCGACGCCCGACGAGACTCTGATGTCTGTCTTGGGACTGGACACAGCACTGCCGCTATGGGCCGAATCTCGCCTCAGCCAACTAATGGATGAATTGCCAGCGTCCCCTTCAACGAGTGACCTGCGCGAACTTCGAGATCAGCTCAAAGACCTCGGACTCGACAGGCAATTTCCGGCGGCGGTTCGTTCACTGGGAGCACAAATTGATTGAAATCGGCAAGGGAGATGCGCCAGATTGGCTAGCCGTACACCAGAGCCAAAAGACTATCGAATATAAGAACGCCCCTGCCAAAGCCAAACCTTCGCCTTGGCGTGCTCCAGAGATCGTCGAGAAACTCAAGCAGGAGTGTTCAAGGAAGTGTATGTACTGTGAATGTTTCATCGATGATGCATCGTACTCAGCGGTAGAACACATTCGGCCCAAGAAGCACTTCGAGGACTTGGTGCTTGAGTGGACGAATCTAGGTTTGGCCTGCTCTCGTTGTAATACGAACAAGGGGGACTACTGGACTGAGGACGCTGCTTTGCAGTTACTCAACCCATACCAGGACTCGCTAAGCGAACATCTCGACTTCCGAGGCCCGCTAACAGTGGCAAAGCTGGGTAGCTCCCGCGGGAGTAACACCATTAGACGATTGAAGTTGTCACGGGAAGACCTCATGCTCTCTCGCTTCAGGCGGATCGAGGAAATCGATGCCAGGCTAAGGATCTGGCACGAGGAGAGAGATTTGGAGCGCAAGGCGCTCTACGCGGAAGACGTAGCAGCTGCCATAGCGACGGACCGCGAATTTTCTGGCCTTCTTCGGGCCTACGCAATTGCAACCGGCTTCCCCGCCGAAAGCCACGAAGAGCTTCTGGAAGAGGAATAGTCTATCGATTGGGTTAGGAGGAAGAGATGTGTTGTCGAGCCGAAACCTCACTCTTCGCCACCTCCTCAGCCCGGGTTGCTCGTCTGGAGTTTCGAATTTGAGTCGGTCCGTATTCGCTCAGCATGCGGCACGACCCGACTCTTCACTGCAGGAGAGACCCCCGGGGCTTGAGGCCAAGGGTCTCACTTCACTACTTATTGCTCAGGCCCCCCGTCAGCCTGTCGCCCCGGACGCCCGGGCGGCGGCAAGGACCGACTGCTAGCACTGCGTCCTCGATCTGGTTTCCACGCAGCAACCGCGCAGGCGGCACATCGTCCAGCCGAGGATTCATACCCTAGAACCGGCCTGGACCACGGCTCGGGACTCAGGGCGCAGCCGCGTCTCACCTCGGGTGATGGCCTTCGTTCGCCGTCGGCCCACTGCCGCACAGCACGGGTTTCCTTGACCGAACCGACCGACATAGGCAACGAGCTTCGCGCCGAGGCTGTCACACCCTAAATCACAGGTGATAGGCCGATATTTGATCTTTTTTCAACCTGCTACCCAAGCTGATTGTGATCTATGGCGGACTGGAGGGCTGCTACGGAAGGGCCGCCAGCCGGAGGTACTGGTACACGGTCTCCCTGCTGATGCCGTAATCGCGGGCGAGGACGGATTTCGGAACCCCGGCGGCGGCCCGCTGGACCAGCTCGGCCGCGCGTTCAGGCGTGAGGGTCTTTTTCCGCCCTTTGTAGGCGCCGCGCTGCTTGGCGAGTGCGATGCCTTCGCGCTGGCGTTCACGGATGAGGGCGCGTTCGAATTCGGCGAAGGCCCCCATGACCGAGAGCATGAGGTTGGCCATGGGGGAGTCCTCGCCAGTGAAGAGCAGGTGTTCTTTGACGAACTCCACCCACCCCTTTACGGGTGAGTCGCTGGACCAGAGCACGCAGGTCGTCCAGGTTGCGGGCCAGCCGGTCCATGCTGTGCACAATGACGGTGTCCGCGTCGCGGGCGAAGTTCAGCAGTTCTGCTAATTGTGGTCTGGCCGTGTCCCGACCGGACGCCTTGTCCGTGAAGGCCCGATCGAGCTGGCGCTTCTCGTTCTGATCCAGCGTGCTCACGCGCACGTACCCGATCCGCTGACCAGCCACAGCTGCCTCCAACCCTCTTACATGTGAGATTGAGTTCTAGGGCCTCTCCAGAGGCACGTCAAGGCTGATTGGCCGCAGAGCATCTGGTGAGCGGCCAATCCGCTGCCGCTATTCGCCCGCGGAGAATGACTTGCAGACTTCGGGAAGTAACAGACTGTCCCGTCCTGTGCTCCATCGCTTAGCTGTTCGGGCTCGTCAACGAAGCAGACGGGCCCGGAGTCGAGGTCTCCGAAGTGCCACTGGATGGCCTGATGGCTCGAGGAAGCACCGTGGAGCGGGGTTGGTGGTCCCGGGCAGAATGACCGCGCCGTGGATGCTAGCCCAGGGGCAGGGTTACTGTCACGCAGGCTCCCGCGCCGCTGGATGAATCGGCTGTCACCTCTCCGCCGGCACGGCCTACGGCCAGGCGCATGAGGCGCAACCCATGCCGGTGTGCCGACCAATCATGGCTGCCGGCACGTCGAAACCATGGCCATCGTCGGTTACTTTGAGCTGAATTCCATGGCTCATGCCTCGCGTGACGCAGCTCAGCCGGACTTCACTTCTGAGGCCGGGCGAATTTGTAGACGTTGCTAAGGAGCTCCTGCGCCGCCCGGTACAGGAGTGCAGCGGTCTGTCGGTCCACTTCCATCCTGTGGTGCGGAGCCTACAGCTGCACCGCGGTTCCACTCTCGCGCAGGGGAATCGCCAGGCGGTCAATGGCGCCGGTGACGCCAAAGGCATGAAAGTCGACCGGGTGTATATCGGTGAGGGCGCCGCCTACGGCGACCACGTCGTCGCTTATTAGTGACTTCTTACCCTTACTGTGCGCCTGTGTCGTCGGCATTTACTGATGCCGCGCCGAGGACTTCGAACCTCGAAGTGGCTGCGTTGCTCACCCGCAAGGCGCCGCACGCCGCGGCTTCCTGATGCCCGCCAATATCGCACTGAACCTGCGGAGCCGCAGTGGTGCGGCGCAGGCCTTTTGGCTCATTCGGGCTCGCGGCAGGGGGTCTGGGGTGGACTGATAATAGCGGGCCTGCGCAACTATCAGCCTAGTTACTTGACGTAACGGCGGTTATCGGCGTTGTCCGGGATCTCAGTTGATGCGAGAATCCCGCATATCCGGTCTCAGTCAGTTAACCTGGCAACCTACTGGTTGAGGCCGTTTTTTCATTTGAGTTGGCAACGCCGAGATCACCGAAACCAGTAACTACAAGGCAATCCGGCCTGTTCTCAACGCTGGATGCCTACGGAATTGCCAAGTTAAGTGAGACGACTCTGACCGGATCAATCTCACTTATGTTGGCAAAACCCCATGTCGGCGTTGCCACAAAACTGAGAACGTCCACCGCACCTGATTGCGAGCCCGTCGAGCGCCAGCACTATTCCAAAAAAGCAGTGGCTTCGCGCTTCCGTGATCATGGCCCGTTAGGCCTCACTTGTGGCCCGGCGCCCGTGGGCGCGTATTTTTTGTAGGGAAGGCAGCATGCTTTCAGGCGGAGCTGGCACGATAGCTCCATGAATTCCGGAAAACCCCTGCCTCGACGCTTCCTACTCCTGGGTACGGCTGCCACAACGGCGGGCGGCGCGCTGGCGCTGTCCTCCTGCTCCGTCTCGCCCGCGGGCAGCACCACCGTCCCGACGGCTTCCGGCGCTTCAGCACCGCCCGGCCGTCTCTTCCGGATCGGCAAGCTCAGCGAGATCAACGTGGGCGACACTGCCACCGGTAAAGCCAACGGAAGGACCGTCGTTGTGTTCAGAGCTGAAGACCGCAAGGTCGTGGCCTATGACGCAACATGCACGCACGCCGGCTGCACGGTTGCGCCTGCCGGGACCACCTTCGAGTGCCCCTGTCACGGCTCCACCTTCACCGGGTCGGACGGCAGCGTCATCACCGGGCCGGCCCGCCGCCCTCTCACGTCTCTTACCGCCGCCATCGACGGGGACTGGATCACGGTCGTCGCCTGATAATTTGAACCCCAAATCGCACGCGGCTCGTCACCGTGACTGGCGTCAGCTCTATGAGGCTCCAAGCCCAGATGCGCCTGAGGGCACGTTGCAGGAGTAGAAGTGGCTGCCGAACTCCCGCGCGTGGAGTCGTTCGGCAAACCTCGACGCTGCTCCCGCGCAGAAAGCCAGAGCCATGATTCCTCTGCGACGACGGGAAGTCCGCCTTTGGAGGTGCTGGAGGTTCCCTCCAGCTTGGCGAGTAGCGACATCTCTTCGGCCCGTGCGCGGCCCGACAGCGCACGGATCAAACCGTCCTTATTGCCAACCAGAAACAGCAGCACGCGGGGGTTCGAGCCGATCTCAGCCGCCAAGGGACGCAGCGAGAAGTCTGTCCGCCCGTGCTTGAGCACATGCGCGGACGCAAGCTCGAGCAGCTCTTCACGCCGCGGTCCAGGAACGCTCCGAGCGAAGCTTTGGCGCTGATCTGGTCAGCCAGACATACGAAGCCGACTTGTAGGGAGCAATACCTCGTCTACCGGCGCAACGTGCGGCGGCCGCTAAGCCCGCCCAACCAAAAGCGTTGCTCCGGACCGCCTCTAACCAGGAACGGCTTAACCAGGAACGACGGCGACACTCCGGACTCGCCGGTGTGCCGCCGTCGTCCCCAACCGCCCCCTAACCTCGCAAGCTCGGCCGGAACCCTGCGGTCGTGGCCCCAGCGTCAAAGAGGGTCGGGACGGAAGCGGGGGAGCCCGTCAGCCGCGGAGGCGCTCCATGCCGGGGTCGAACAGCGGCTCGGCGCTGACCGTGGCAGGGATGCGGCGGCCGAAGTACCCGATTTCCACGGCGTCGCCCTCGGAAACCGCGGCAGGCAGCCAGACGTAGGCGATCGGCTTGCCGATCGAGTAGCCGTACGCAGCGCTGGTGACGTAGCCCGACGCCACGCCGTCCACGTACACAGGTTCCTTGCCCAGCACGATGGAGGTGCCGTCGTCAACCGTCAGGCAGCGCAGCACGATGTCCGCGGGCTGTTCCTTGAGCACAGTCAGGGCCTCCGCCCCCACGTAGCCTTCCTTGTCCTTCGCCACCGAGAAGCCGAGGCCGGACTGGTAGGGGTGGTGCTCGGTGTTCATGTCCGTGCCCCAGAGGCGGTAGCCCTTCTCCAGGCGCAGGCTGTTGAACGCGCCGCGGCCTGCGGCGATGATGCCGTGTTCCTGTCCGGCCTCGAACAGCAGGTCCCACAGCTTGAGGCCGTATTCGGCGGTGGTGTAGAGCTCCCAGCCGAGTTCGCCGACGTAGGACAGACGCATGGCCGTGACGGGGATGCCGCCGATGGAAATTTCCTTGGTGCGGAAGTACTTCAGGCCGTCGTTGGTGAGGTCGTCGCTGCTGACCTTGCCGATGACTTCGCGGGCCAGCGGGCCCCACAGGCCGATGCAGCAGGTGCTGCCCGTGATGTCGGTGACGTGCACCCACTTGGTCGGATCGGCGGCGGACTGCTTACGGGCCTCAACGCGCAGGTAGTCGAAGTCAACATTGCTGTTCACGCCGAGCTGGAAGTCTTCCTCCCCGAGCCGGGCCACGGTCACGTCACTGCGGATGCCGCCGTCGTGCTCCAGCAGCAGGCAGTAGGTGACCGCGCCGGGCTTCTTGGCGATGTTACCGGTGCTCAGCCGGTGCAGCAGCGCCTGGGCGCCCGGGCCGTTGACGGCCAGCCGCTTCAGCGGCGTCATGTCGTAAAGCGCGACGGCGGTACGCGTCTTCCACGCTTCGGCCGCCGAAATGGGGGAGGAGAACATGGCCGCCCAGGGTTCGCGCTCCGGCGTCTGCCATTCCGGCGGCAGTTCCTCCAGCAGGGGGCGGTTGGCCTCGAACCAGTGCGGGCGCTCCCACGCGGCCGACTCCAGGAAGAAGGCGCCGAGTTCCTTCTGCCGGACGTTGAACGGGCTGACGCGCAGGTCCCGCGGGGATTCCTTGGGCTGCAGCGGGTGCAGGACGTCGTAGACCTCCACGAAGTTCTGCTGGGAGGTCTCGCTGACGTACTCGTCAGACGTCTGCACCTTCTCGAAGCGGGTGAGCTCGGTGCCGTGCAGGTCGGTACGGGAACGGCCCTCGATGAGCAGCTCGGCCACGGCCTTGGCCACGCCTGAGGAGTGCGTCACCCACACGGCCTCCGCAACGAAGAAGCCGGAGAGGTCCGGGGCTTCGCCGATCAGCGGGCCGCCGTCGGGGGTGAAGGAGAAGATGCCGTTGAAGCCGTCCTCGATGGCGGCGCTGCGCAGTGCCGGCAGCAGGTCCTGGCAGTCCTCCCACGCGGGCGCGAAGTCCTCCAGGGTGAAGTCCAGCCGGGACGGCATCCGGTGGTCAGACATTTCCTCCGCGCCGATCCGGGGCAGCTGCTCCATGTCCACCGGCATGGGCCGGTGGGCGTAGCTGCCGATGCCGATCCGGTCGCCGTGCTCGCGGAAGTACAGGTCGCGGTCCTGGTAGCGCAGGATGGGCAGGTGGGCGCCGTTGGGCAGTTCGTTGAGGCCGCGCTGCTCCTGGAGCGGCGTGGTCTTGACGTACTGGTGAGCCAGCGGCAGCAGCGGCACCTCGAGGCCGATCATCTTGCCGAGCTCACGGCCCCAGAAGCCTGCGCAGGACACCACGATGTCGGCAGGGATCACGCCGGAGGACGTCTCGACGCCGGTGACCTTGCCGCCCCACTGGCTGATGCCGGTGACGGTGGTGGAGCCGAGGAAGGTCACGCCGCGCCCGCGGGAGCGCTCGATCAGCAGCTGCACGGCACGGGCAGCCAGGGCCAGGCCGTCGGTGGGGATGTGCAGGCCGCCCAGAACCTCACGGCCGCCGGTGAGCTGGCCGGTGTTCAACAGCGGGTAGATTTTTTCGCATTCATCGGCGTCGACGATCCGGCTTTCGACGCCCCAGGAGGTCATCACACCCATTTTGCGCCTGAGGTCGGCCAGGCGCTCTGGAGTGGTTGCCAGTTCCAGGCCGCCCACCTGGTTGAAGCAGGACTGGCCGTCCTGGCTCAGGGAGAGCAGCTTGTTGACCGTGTACGTGGCGAATTCCGTCATGGTCTTGGACGCGTTGTTCTGGAACACCAGGCCGGGGGCGTGCGAGGTGGAGCCGCCGGCCAGTTCCAGCGGGCCCTGTTCGACGACGGTGATGTTGTTCCAGCCGCGGCTGGCCAGCTCGTCCGCGAGGTTGGTGCCGACGATGCCGGCGCCGATGATGACGACGCGTGGTGATGCGCTCATGGTGTGTGGTTCTCCTGGTTCGCGTTAGCGGAAAATTAGCGGAATACGACGGTGCGGGTCTTGTTGAGCAGGACGCGGTGCTGGCAGTGCCACTTCACCGCACGGGAGAGCGCCTGGGTCTCCGCGTCCCGGCCCACAGTCACCAGTGCGTCGGGGTCGAGGGCGTGGTCCACCCGGAAGACTTCCTGCTCGATGATGGGACCTTCATCGAGGTCGCCGGTGACGTAGTGGGCCGTGGCGCCGACCATCTTCACTCCGCGGTCGTAGGCCTGGTGGTACGGCTTCGCGCCCTTGAACCCGGGCAGGAACGAGTGGTGGATGTTGATGGCGCGTCCGCGCAGCTTCGTGCACAGATCGTCGGACAGCACCTGCATGTAGCGCGCCAGCACCACAAGGTCTGCATCGTATTCGGCCACCAGCTCCAGCAGGCGGGCCTCGGCCGCCGGCTTGTTGCCGGCCGTCACCGGAACGTGGATGAAGGGCAGCCCGGCCGCTTCGGCCATGGGCCGCAGGTCCTCGTGGTTGGAAACCACGACGGCGATCTCCGCACCCAGGCTGCCGGCCCGCCACCGGAAGATGAGGTCGTTCAGGCAGTGGCCGAACTTCGACACCATGACCAGCAAACGCTGCGGGCGGCCGTCGTGGATGCTGAAGTCCATGCCGAACTCGCCGGCGACGGCTGCGAACTCGGTGGTGAGGCTTTCGGCCGTCTGCTGGCTGACGTCGCCGGCGGCGCCGCTCAGCGTGAAGGCGGTGCGCAGGTAGAGCTTGCCGCTGACGTGGTCGTCGAACTGCTGGTGCTCCACGATGTCGAAGCCGCGGTCAGCCAGGAACGTGGTGATGGCACGGACGATGCCCGGCCGTTCCGGGCACGCCAGGGTGAGGACAAATTCAGCGGTACGGGTCTTGGCACTGGCACCGGCTGCGGGCGCGCCTTCAAGGACTGTGGACAAGATTTTCTCCAATGGGGTTTGCGGCAGCGGGGTAGCGGAAGGGCTGTTCGGCTTAGACGTGGCCGTTCACGGTGAGCCCGGGGGGCAGGTTGGGCGCCTCATCCGACTCGATGACCATGATGTCGCCGTCGACAACAGTCACTTCATGCGTACGGACCGGCAGCTTGGCCGGCGGTGCGTCGACCTTGCCGGTCCGGAGGTTGAACTTGGACGCGTGCAGCGGGCACTCGACCTCGCAGCCCTCCACCCAGCCGTCGGTCAGCGAGGCGTCCTGGTGGGTGCAGGTGTCGTCAATGGCGAAGAGCTCGCCGTCCTCGGTGTGAAAGACGGCGATGGGCGGGGCAGTGTTCAGACGCAGGGCTTCCCCTGGTGCCAGTTCGCTGAGCGGGCATGCCTTGTGCATGGGGGGCCTCTTTTCTTGTAGGGAAGGTATATGGATACTGATGGCGGCCATTTGTTCCGTATAGTTCAACAGCCGTCGTAATATGCAACAGAGTGCTTTCCATCACACTGTTTTGTCAAGGGCTAAGGGTTCCGATTACGCGGCCTCTCTTTAATGAGTCCCCAACCCCTTGACAGTCACCGTGGCATGGATCACGCTGTTGCATATAGCGATTGTTGTTGCGCTAATAGCAATAGAAAGAGGGTGAAGAAATGCAGACACTTGCGATCGTGGGAGCCTCGCTGGCCGGACTTTCCGCCGCGCGGGCAGCCCGCGCCCAAGGCTTCACCGGACGCCTCGTCATCATCGGCGATGAAGAGCACCGTCCGTATGACAGGCCGCCGCTCTCCAAGGACTTCCTGCTGGGATCCATTACGGCTGAGGACCTGTCCCTGGAAACCGATACTGACGACCTTGACGCCGAATGGCTGTTGGGTACGCGTGCCGTGTCCCTGGATGCGTCCTCGAAAATCATCGGCCTGGCCAATGGCGAAGTTGTCCGGGCGGACGGCATCGTCATCGCCACCGGTGCACGGGCCCGGCAGCTGCCGGCCCTGGCCGGCCTGAGCAATGTCTTCTCCCTGCGCACCCTCGCGGATGCGCAAAGCCTGGCGCCGGAACTGGTGCCGGGAAGCAAAATGGCGGTCATCGGAGCAGGCTTCGTCGGCGCCGAGGTCGCCTCTTCCGCCGCCTCGCGCGGCATGGACGTCACACTTGTCGACACCAAGCCGGTCCCCTTTGCAGCCCAGCTGGGCATGGAGATGGGCTCCGTGGTGGCCGGTCTGCACACCGCCAAAGGTGTCCGGCTTATCTCCTCGGCCGTCATCGAGGACTTCTACGCAGGTGAAGGCAACGTGACCGGGCTCCGGCTGGCCGACGGAACGTTCGTGGCTGCGGACGTCGTGGTGG
Source organism: Arthrobacter sp. NPDC056691 (assembly GCF_042791415.1). Lineage (NCBI taxonomy): Bacteria > Bacillati > Actinomycetota > Actinomycetes > Micrococcales > Micrococcaceae > Arthrobacter > Arthrobacter sp. NPDC056691. The sequence continues at coordinate 299,754 of NZ_JBHTXX010000002.1, read as the reverse complement.
TGGGCATCGGAGCCGAAGCCAATGTTGAGTGGCTCGCCGGTTCGGGCGTTGAGGTCGACGGCGGTGTGCTGTGTGATGCGATGGGCCGGACCAACGTTCCGGGCATCGTGGCGGTGGGGGACTGCGCGGCCTGGTTTGATGCTGCTGTCGACAGGCACCGCCGGGTGGAGCACTGGACGGGTGCCCTGGAGCGGGCGGCGCTGGCGGTGCAGGCACTGCTCGATGACGACGCCCCGGCGCAGCCGCTGAAGCCGCCGTATTTCTGGTCGGACCAGCACGGGGTGAAAATCCAGTTCGCCGGCCACTCAGCCGGCTACGACCGCCTCGACGTCGAAGCGGACGAGGCTGCCGAGCACAGTCTGCTGGCCGTGTACTACCGGGAGGACGTTCCCGTCGCCGTGTTGGGCATGAACCAGCCACGGCTGTTCACCAAGTGGCGCAGGAGCCTGGCGACGTCGGCGCCCAAGCCGGCAGCCGCCGTCGTGCCCGAAGTTTTGACGCCGGCGGGCGAACCCGCCCTTGCCGGTGCCGCCGCAGGGCTTTAGCCCCACTTTCCTTCTTGTTTTAGTTGTTTGTGTTTGGAATAGGAGAACAAATTGTCTGTTGAGGTATCCACCCCGAGCCTGATCCCGACGCTGGGCGGTCATCTGTACACGGATCCGGCCATCTTCAGGGCCGAGCAGGAGCGTATTTTCGAACAGATGTGGTTTTGTGCGATCCGGTCCTCGGACCTGGACAAGCCCGGGGCGTGGCAGACGGTGCAGATTGGCCGGGAAAGCGTGCTGATCTCGCGGACCCGCAAGGGCGAGATCCGCGCCTTCTACAACGTCTGCCGGCACCGCGGCGTGAAGCTGTGCATGGAGGAAAAGGGCGAAGCTGCCCGCAACTTCCAGTGCCCGTACCACGCCTGGACCTATGACTTCGAGGGCAAGCTCATCGCAGCCCCCAACCTGACCAAGATGCCGGACATCGACCGCGACGAGTATGGCCTCTCCAAGGTCCACATCCGCGAATACCTCGGCTACGTGTGGGTATGCCTCGCCGAGGAGCCGCCGTCCTTCGAAGAAGAAGTGATGGGCGCGATCGAGGAACGCCTGGGCAACGTGCACGCCATTGACGGGTACGACGTGGCAAACCTGTCCGTGGGCCGCCGCATCCGCTACGACGTGAAGGCCAACTGGAAGCTCATCATTGAGAACTTCATGGAGTGCTACCACTGCGCCACCATCCACCCTGAGCTGACCGAGGTCCTGCCGGAGTTCGCTGACGGCCTGGCCGCGCAGTACTTCGTGGGCCACGGCGCGGAGTTCGGTGAGGACATCAAGGGCTTCACCGTCGATGGCTCCGAGGGCCTGGACATCATCCCGGGCGTGGGCGAGGACCAGGACCGGCGCTACTACGCGATCACGATCAAGCCGACCGTGTTCGTGAACCTGGTTCCGGACCACGTGATCATCCACCGCATGTTCCCGATGTCCGCAGACCACACGATCGTCGAATGCGACTGGCTGTACCTGCCCTCCGTGGTGGAGTCCGGCAAGGACGTCAGCGCCTCCGTGGAGCTGTTCCACCGCGTGAACATGCAGGACTTCGACGCATGCGAGCGCTGCCAGCCGGGCATGGCCTCCAAGTCCTACGCCAAGGGCGGCGTGCTCGTCCCCAGCGAACACCACATCGGCGCATTCCACGACTGGGTCCAGGAAAAGGTCGGCGACGTCCAGCTGACCGGGGAAGCCCTGCTGGGCCTCACCGAGGACACCCCGCCGCTGGAGGAACGGGCCGTAACCCTGCAGCGCAAAGAGGCAGAAGCAACCCCGGCCTCCTAGAGCTCCGCTGACTGAGCCTGCCGAAATCAAATTCGGCAGGTTCAGTCATTTAAGCGGCCTGGGTCAGCCGTAAGCGGCTCGGGGTCAGCGGTGGGTGTAGCCCATCTTTCCGCTGATGGTCAGGCCGGCCTCCTGGAGGCCCGGGATCAGGCCGGGCGTATTTTCCGGGTCAAAGCGGAAGGCGGGGCCGGAGATGCTGACGGACCCGATGACCGTCCCGAAGTGGTTGTAGACGGGCACGGCAACCGCGGTCAGGCCGATCTCAAATTCCTCGTGAACAATGGCATAGCCATCGCGGGAAACCTCGAGGAGCTGGTTTTCCAAGGTGTCCCGGTCCGTGATGGTCCGCGGCGTGCGGGCCGGAAGGCCCACCTTCTGGAAGATCCGCGAGCGTTCCTCCACCGGCAGCGCCGCCAGCAGCACTTTGCCGCTGGAGGTGGCATGAAGGGGCGTGAGGCTGCCCACCCAGTCGGACGTGGCCAGCGTTGACGGGCCCATGGCCTGGTCCACATTCACTGCGTAGTTGGACCGCAGGACGGCGAGGTTGACGGTTTCCTTGTATTGGTCTGCGAGGGCCTCCAGGATGGGACGCGCCTCGTGGACCAGGCTCAGCCTGCCGGGAATGGAGCTTGCCAGGCGCAGGATGCCAAAGCCGAGCTGATACTTGCCGCGGTCGTTGTTCTGCCGCACGATCTCCCTGGCCACCAGCGAGCCGAGCAGCCGCGAAACGGTGGACTTGTGGACCCCCATTTCGTCTGCGATGTCGCTGACGCCGGCGTGTCCGTCCCTGGCGAGGATCTCCAGGATCTGCATGGCGCGGTCCACGGACTGGACGCCTCCGCCTTGGGCGTCCGGATCCCTGCCAGTCCCTGGTTCGTCTCTTGCAGCCATCAGTGGTGCTCCCATGTTGTCGCCGCGACCAGCGGTCAGGCGATGCGCCATCCCGCCTGCTTCACATTCCGATCCTAGACTGCGGCGGACACCACGGTGTCATTTTCCTGAACACAACGTTTATTTCCCGGACGCATAGCTTCCAAATGCGAGGAACCCCGCCGCGGCAGTGCCGTGGCGGGGTTCCCATGTATTTCTCTGGAGTAGTCAGCCGATTTTCAGGCTGTTTAGCGCTGGTGCCAGCCGTTCCTGGCCCACATACGCATTGAGGCTCTTGCCCCGGCTGAAGCCAACAAGGGTTACACCGGTGTCGGCGGCGAGGTCCGCTGCCAGGCTTGAGGGCGCGCTGACCGCGGCCAGAACTGGAATGCCGGCGAGGGCAGCCTTCTGAACGAGCTCAAAGGACGCCCTGCCCGAGACCTGCAGGACGGTTCCGCGCAACGGCAGAAGCCCTTCACGCAGCGCCCAGCCGACCACCTTGTCCACGGCATTGTGCCGGCCCACGTCCTCGCGGAGGCAAAGCAGCTCCGCTTCACCGGAGTCGCCGATCTTGAACAGCCCTGCCGCGTGGACGCCGCCGGTCTTGTCGAACAGGGCCTGGGCCTCGCGCAGCTGTTCGGGCAGCCGGGCTATGACGTCCACCGGCACACGCAGCTTGTCCGCGTGCACGTCATGGAGGTCAAAGTCGTCGCCGGGTCATGCGTGCCACGCCTTAGTCCCCCCGGATCAAATTGCCGGGAAGCGGCGGCTGCAGCTCCGGGCGCCAGGGGAGCGCAAATGCCGGAACCGGCTCACCCAGCTGAACGCCGCGGGACGGAACTGCCATGACGCCGTCGGCGGTTGCCAGTCCGCGCATCATTCCGGGGCCGGTGTGGTGGGCGGGATTTGCCAGGCCGTTGACCCAGCGGAACGGCATGAGCCGGGTGGGCGCGCGGTGGGGGTCGATGGTGGTCCCGCAGGGCACCCGGCTGATGCCGGGCAGGGGCTGGTGGCCGAGGGCCGCCAGCAGCGGACCGCCAACGGTGAACAGCGCCATGAGGGCGGCGAGCGGATTGCCTGGAAGTCCGACGACGAACCGCCCGTTGGGCAGTTTGGCCAACGCCGCGGGATGGCCGGGCCGCACGGCGATCCCGTCGACGAGTAGCCGCCCGCCGAGGGCGGCCACGGCGTCGCGGAAGTGGTCAGCGCCTGAGCGCCCGGTGCCGCCGGTGGTCACGATGACGTCGGGCCACTGTCCCATCGGCGCTTCGGAGGCACCCAGGGCTGTCAGCCACTCCTCGTAGGAGTCACCGATCCGGACCAGTGGCCCCGGGACGCCCCCAAGCATCTGGATGACGGTGCTGAGCTGGGGCCCGAAGGCATCCCTGACCTGTCCCGGTGCCGGGATCCTGGCCGTGACCACCTCCGAGCCGGTGACCAGCATCTTGACCAGTGGCTTGCCGCGCACCGTCAGCTGGTCGAAGCCGGCGACGGCGGCCAGGGCGATGTGCGCGGGGTTCAAGGTTGTTCCTGCGGGGATCAGCAGCTCGTCGGCTGCCGCTTCCTCACCCGATTTGCGGATGTGCTGCCCCGGGCGGGGTTCGCCGGGGGATGCCCCGTCACCCAGCATGAGCATGGCCTGGCCGTCTGCGCGCGTTGCAACCCGCCCGCTCTCCACGCGGAGCACCGACTGGGTGCCCGGAGGGATGACGCCGCCTGTGACCACCGGGCTTGCCTCTCCGCTGCGAAGCGGCCTTCCCGGTTCCGTCATTACCCAGGGGCCCTCACCACTGACCGTCCAGCCGTCCATCGCGGATGAGGCGTAGTGGGGCATCTCCTGAAGCGCGACGACGTCGGCCGCCAGGGTTCTGCCGATCGCCCCCGCAAGCGGGACATCCTCTGGTCCAAGGGGGCTGGCGCAGTCGAAAGCCAGTCGGCGTGCTTCCGCCCAGGTGTGCTCACCGTGGGGGACCGGGCCGCCGGCCGTGCCCGGCCTTTCGACGGTTTGAAGGGCTGGAGGTGTCACAGGTGGTTCCCTCGTTGGATGGTTGGCAGGTTTCGTTTCCCGAAAGCGGTGTTCCGGCGCTTACCTCCCCAGGTATTTCAGGCCTCCGAAACACCGTTTACGGGAAACGAAACTGCTGCTCTACGCCCCTGGTGGTGCGGGCTTGGGCCGCGCACCGCCGGCGGCCGCCCTGATATTCCAAATATATCGTAAAGATATATCAGTGCGGAAGGGCTGCAAGCATTTGATTTTCCTCTGTCTTGGCCTTCGCCGGTTCCAGCCTCACCACGACGGACTTGGAGGTGGGAGTGCCGCTGGTGTCGGCCACGGAGTCCAGCGGCACCAGCACGTTTGTCTCGGGGTAGTAGGCCGCGGCGCAACCCTTCGGCGTCGAGTAGCTCACGATCCGGAAGTTCTCGGCCCGGCGTTCTGTCCCGCGGAACTCCGAGACCAGGTCCACCATGTCGCCGTCGGCATAGCCCAGCTCGGCGATGTCCGCCTCGCTGACCAGCACCACGCGCCGGCCTCCGTGGATTCCGCGGTAGCGGTCGTCCTTGCCGTAGATCGTGGTGTTGTACTGGTCGTGGGAACGCAAGGTTTGCAGGATCAGGCGGCCGGGCGGGACCCGAAGGTACTCCAGGGCGTTCGCCGTGAAATGCGCTTTGCCCGAGGCGGTCTTGAATTCCCGGTTGTCCCGTGGCGGGTGGGGCAGGACGAAACCGCCGGGGCGCTGGATCCGCTCCTCGAAATCCTCGAAGCCGTCGATGACAGCCTCGATGTGCTTCCTGACCAGGGAGTAGTCATCCCGGAGGGAGAGCCAGTCGGCCGCCGGCGTGTTGGGACGGGCCTGGCCGGAGGCGTCGGTGAACACCTTGTGCGCGAGGTTGCAGACGATGGCCACCTCAGACATCAGGTGCTCGCTGGCGGGCTTGAGCCGGCCGCGCGATGCATGGACTGCGCTCATGGAATCCTCCACGGTGACCCTCTGGTCGCCGGAGCGCTGGACATCCCGCTCGGTGCGGCCCAGCGTGGGGAGAATCAGGGCGCGCTTTCCTGTCGACAGGTGTGAATGGTTCAGTTTCGTCGAGATCTGCACGGTCAGCCGGGTATTGGCCAGGGCCTTTTCGGTGGCATCCGAGTCCGGAGCCGCCCGCACAAAGTTCCCGCCCATGCCCACGAACAGCCGGACCTTGCCGTCCCGCATCGCCCGGATGGCGGCGACGGTGTCGTAGCCGTGTGCCCGGGGCGAACGGAACCGGAATTCCTGGTCGAGCCGGTCGTGGAAGCCCTCAGGCATCCGTTCGAAGATGCCCATGGTCCGGTCGCCCTGGACATTGGAGTGTCCGCGGACCGGGCAGACCCCCGCTCCGGGCTTGCCGATGTTGCCCTGCAGCAGCAGGACATTGACCACGTCGCGAAGGGTGGGTACAGAGTGCTTGTGCTGTGTCAGGCCCATCGCCCAGCAGACGATGGTGGAGCCTGACGCCAGAAGCCGTTCACCGGTGGCGTTGATCTGTTCCATGGTCAGGCCGGTCGCCTCGACGATGTCGTCCCACTGCACCTGTTCCAGCTGCGAAAGGTAGGACTCCAGGCCCACGGCGTGGTTCCGGATGAACTCGTGATCCAGCACCGTGGACAGGCCGGGGGTGTTCCTGCCCGCACGTTCCGCGTCCAGCAGGTATTTGCCGAGGCCTTGGAACAGTGCCTGGTCGCCGCCCGCCCTGATCTGCAGGAAGTCATCAGTCAGCTGCGTGCCCACCAGCGTTCCCGAGATGGTCTGCGGGTTCTCGAAGTGCAGGAGCCCGGCCTCGGGGAGCGGATTGACGGATACGATGGCGGCGCCGTTTTTCTTGGCCTTCTCCAGTGCGCTGAGCATGCGCGGATGGTTCGTGCCCGGGTTCTGGCCCGCCACGAAGATGAGGGAGGCCGTTTCCAGGTCCTTGAGGCTGACGGAACCCTTGCCGATGCCTATGGTTTCCACCAGCGCCGATCCGGAGGACTCGTGGCACATGTTTGAGCAGTCCGGAAGGTTGTTCGTGCCCACGCCGCGGACGAGCAACTGGTACACGAACGCCGCCTCGTTGGAAGTCCTGCCGGAGGTGTAGAAGACGCTCTGGTCCGGGTCATCCATGTCCCTGAGTTCCTGGGCAATGAGCTCCAGGGCGTCGTCCCAGCCAATGGGCCTGTAGTGCGTTGCACCCTCATCCAGGACCATCGGGTGGGTCAGTCTTCCCTGCTGCCCCAGCCAGTAGTCATCACGGGTTTTGAGTTCGGCGACCGAATGCCGGGCGAAAAACTCCGGGCTGACCCGCCGTCGGGTAGCCTCCTCCGCCACCGCCTTGGCGCCGTTCTCGCAGAATTCCGCCGCATTGCGCTTCTCATGTTCCGGCCAGGCGCAGCCCATGCAGTCAAAGCCGTCGATCTGGTTGACGGCCATCAGCGTCTGGACGCTGCGCAGCGGACCCATCTGCTCCAACGATATTTTCAGGGCGTTGGCCACCGCAGGGATGCCCACGGCCTTGGTTTTCGGTTTGCTGACTGTCAGTCGTGACTCGTCGATGTTTTCGCGAGGGGCCTTCGAAGCCATGGGTTCTTCCTTTAGATCTTTGCCGGGCCGGTTTCGGGGTGTGCTTTGCCTAGGGAACTTCGACGGTGACGATGTCGCCGTTCTCGCGGAAGAACATGCGGCGGCCGCCCCCGAAAGCCCGGACCAGCCACAGGATGCGGCCATCCTCGGTCAGGTCATCGATCCAGCCGCTGTGGCGGACCGTATACGACTCCAGCACGGTGACGAAGTCGCCGGGGATGAGCGCCGTCCAGTCCGCCACCACCTTGGTGCTGGAGGGCTGCGGCGCGGTGGTGCGCGCCATCACCGCCTCACTCACCGTGTGAGGACCGGTGTCCGGGCTGCACGGAACTGTTCGCGCGCCGCTTCGGCGGTGTGGAGGAGCAGCAGGGCGGTGGTGACCGAGCCGACACCACCGGGGACCGGCGTCAGCGCTGCGGCGACCGGGCGGACACTGGCTTCGTCGACGTCACCGACGAGCGAGCCGTCGGAGAGTACATTCGTTCCCACATCGATGACCACCGAATGTTCGGAAACATCAGTCCCGGTGAGCAGCCCGGTGCGCCCTGCGGCAACAACCACGACGTCGGCACCCCTGGTGTAGTTCGCGAGGGGGCCGGACTTTGAGTGGCAGACCGTCGTGGTGGCGTCCTTCTGCAGCAACAGCAGGGACAGCGGCTTGCCCACGACGGTTGAACGGCCCACCACCACCACGTTGCGGCCAGCCACCGGAATTTCGAAGTGGTCCAGCATTTCCACAACGGCGCGTGCCGTGGCCGGGGCGAAGGCGCGTTCCCCGACGGCGAGAAGCCCCAGGCTCAACGGGTTCGCGCCGTCGATGTCCTTTTCCGGGGCGATGTACTTGACCAGTTCCTGGGTTCGGACGCCCGCAGGCAGGGGAGTCTGCAGGATGATGCCATTGACGGAGGACTCCGCGCTGAGGTCCTGCAGCACGGCGATGAGCACCTGTTCGGTGGCGTCGTGGCCGACGTCGATGATCCGGCAGCCGATGCCGGCGTTTTCCGCGGCGCGCTCGATGGAGCGCACGTACCAGTGCGTGGAGCTGTCCTCCGTCGCGACCACGACGGCGAGGGTTGGGCTTGCGCCCTCGTCGGCCAGGGCTTTGGCTTCGGTCTGGGCCTGCTGTTGGATCAGTTTGGCGAGAGGCTTGCCGGAGAGCTGGGATGCCGTCATCGGAGGATCCTTTCCCGTACCTGGCGTGACAGCGAGTCAGCCGCCAGAACGACTTTTTCTTCAAGCCCGTCGGTTCGTTCCGCCAGCGCGGCGCGGGCCTGGGCGTCTTTAATGGCTACGACGTTGATGTCGATATTCACCCGGGCTGTGGTCGCGGCTGCCCTGGCCGCGTCGGCTGCCGCGGCAATGTCGCTGATGACATTCGGGTTCGCGATGTCCAGAAGTTCGGCCGCGAGCTCCACCACGGCGCCCGACAGGCTGATCAGCCGGGCCGGCGGCTGGGCAGCCTGTCCCAGCGCGTCGCCGATGGCGGCTGCGCGTGCCTCACGTTCAGCGTCGCTTGTGGCGGGCAGCTTGTAAGAGGCGATCACGGCTTTGAAGGCGGCTTCGTCGGCATCGGCCAGCCCCAGTGTCTCGCCAATGAGCTGGTCGGCGGCGGCAATGATTCTGGACGTGGTCTCTGCGTGCTGCTCATATTTGGCGCCGGTGCTGAATCTTGCCACCATCGCCACCAGGGCCGCGCCCTGCGCCGCGTGGAGTGCCGCGGCCGCGCCGCCACCAGGGGTGGGCTGCCGTGCGGCCAGCCTGCCGAGGTAGTTGTTGATTGTTTCTGAACCGATCATTTGTCCATTCCTGGGCTGGTAGAGGCTGGAGCGGAAAGGGGGTTGCACGCAGCCCGGCTCCCGTTGCGAGGATGAGCCGGGCTGCGTGCCCCCGGAGGGCCCTGCGGGCTGTTTAGCCGCGGAGCCTGGTCATTTTGGGGTCGTACAGCGGCTCTTCCGAAACGGTGGCCGTGATGCGCCGCCCGAAGTATTCGATTTCGACGGAGTCGCCCACCGAAACGGTGGCCGGCAGGTAGGCGTAGGCGATGGGCTTGGCCACGGTGTAGCCGTAGGCGGCGCTGGTGATGTAGCCGACGGCCTGTTCTTTGTAGAAGACGGGTTCCTTGCCGAGCACGATGGACCGGCCGTCGTCGACGGTCAGGCAGCGCAGCCGGCGGGCGGAGCCCTCCTCGGTCCGGCCTTCGAGCGCGCCCTTGCCGATGAAGCTTTCCTTGGCCATCTTGACGGCGAAGCCGAGGCCGGCTTCGAAGGGGTCGTGCTCCGTGGTCATGTCCGTGCCCCAGGAGCGGTAGCCTTTTTCAAGGCGCAGGGAGCTGAAGGCCGCCCGGCCGGCCGCGATGACCCCGAGGGGCTGGCCTGCCTGCCAGAGCGCATCCCAGAGCCGCTGTCCGTTGTCGGCGCTGGTGTAGAGTTCCCAGCCGAGTTCGCCGACATAGGAGAGCCGCATGGCGGTGACCGGGATCCCGCCGATGACAACGTTCTTGGCCCGGAAGTACTTCAGGCCTTCGTTGGTGAAGTCATCGTCGCTGACCTTGCTGACCAGGTCGCGGGCCAGGGGACCCCACAGGCCGATGCAGCAGGTGCCGCCGGTGGTGTCGCGCACCTGGACCCAGTCAGAGGCGGAGCCGCTTTGCGTCTGGTGCCGGGCCGCGCGTTCAAAGTAGGCGGTGTCGATGCTGCCGTTGGCGCCGAGCTGGAAGGTGTCCTCGGCCAGGCGCGCCACCGTGATGTCGCTTCGGACGCCGCCGGCGTGGTCGAGCAGGAGGGTGTAGGTGACCGCCCCGGGCTTCTTGTCCAGGTCCGCCGTCGTCAGCTCCTGCAGCAGCTTCAGCGCTCCCGGGCCTGAGATCTCGAGGCGCTTGAGCGGGGTCATGTCGTACATGGCCACGGCCGTGCGGGTTTTCCATGCTTCGGCGGCGGCGATGGGGGAGCTGAACATTCCTGACCATGAGTCGCGTGCCGGTGGCAGCCATTCGGCCGGCATCTCCTTGAGGAGGGCTGCGTTGGATTCGAACCAGTACGGCCGCTCCCAGCCGCCGGATTCCAGGAAGAATCCGCCCAGTTGCTTGTGGCGGGCGTGGAACGGGCTGACGCGCAGGTTGCGCGGGGAGAGCTTGGGCTGCAGCGGGTGCAGGACGTCGTAGATCTCCACGAAGTTCTGCTGCGAGGTTTCGCTGACGTACCCGGGGGTGAGCTGGACGTCCTCGAAGCGGGTGATGTCGCATTCGCCCAGGTCGGTTTCGGACTTGCCAGTGGTCAGCAGTTCGGCCATGGCTTTGGCAACGCCGGCGGAGTGCGTGACCCAGACGGCCTCGGCGACATAGAAGCCGTCCAGTTCCTTGGACTCGCCAAGGAGCGGGCCGCCGTCGGGGGTGAAGGAGAAGATGCCGTTGAAGCCATCCTCAATCTCGGCCTCTGCCAGTGCGGGCAGGAGCTGCTTCGTGGCCTCCCAGGCCGGGAGGAAGTCCTCCAGGGTGAAGTCCAGGCGGGAGGGCATGTTGTGTTCGCTGACGGTCTCTGGGGCGTACGTTCCCAGGGTGTCGACGTCGACGGGCATGGGCCGGTGGGCGTAGGAGCCGATCCCGTAGCGGTCACCGTGTTCGCGGTAGTAGAGGTCCTGGTCCTGGTGGCGCAGGATCGGCAGGGTTGCCCCGTTGGGCAGTTCGTTCCTGCCCTGCTGCGCCGGGACCGGTGTGGTCTTCACGTACTGGTGGGCCAGCGGGAGCAGGGGAACTGCCATGCCGATCATGGCACCGATCTTCGCGCCCCAGAAGCCGGCACAGGAGATGACGATGTCGGCCGGGATGACTCCCTCGGATGTCTCGACGCCGGTGACCCGCCGTCCGGACCGTTCGATTCCTGTCACGGTGGTGGAGCCGCGGTACTTCACGCCCGCGGCCTCGGTGCGCTTGATCAGCAGCTGCACGGCACGCGCCGCGAGTGCCAGACCGTCGCTGGGGACGTGGAGGCCGCCCAGGATGTTCTCCTCGTTCAGGAGCGGGTAGAGCTCCTTGCATTCTTCACGCGAGAGGATCTTGCCTTCGATGCCCCAGGAGGATGCGTAACCGAGTTTCCGCTTCAGGTCGGCGAGACGGGTCTCGGTGGTGGCGACTTCCAGGCCGCCCACCTGGTTGAAGCAGCTCACGCCGTCCTCAGTGAGCGAGAGCAGCTTTTCCACTGTGTACTTGGCGAACGACGCCATGGTCTTGGAGGGATTGGTCTGGAAGACCAGCCCCGGAGCGTGGGAGGTGGAGCCGCCGGGCATGTTCAGTGGCCCCTGGTCCAGGACCGTGATGTTGTTCCAGCCCCGGGCGACCAGCTCGTCGGCCAGGTTTGTGCCGACGATGCCAGCTCCGATGATGACAATACGTGGCGTGGATGCCATGTGGTTTCTCCTGCTGATTTAGGTAGTGGGCTTCTGCGGCCTGTGGGTGGCTGCTTTAGCGGAAGACGATGGTGCTGGCCTGGTCGATCAGCACGCGGTGCTCACAGTGCCACCGCACCGCGCGGGACAACGCCAGGGCCTCCGCGTCCTGCCCGATGGTGGAGAGCGTGGTCGGTCCGTAGCTGTGGTCGACGCGGATGACTTCCTGCTCGATGATCGGGCCCTCGTCAAGGTCTGCGGTGACGTAGTGGGCGGTGGCCCCCACGAGCTTGACGCCGCGGTCGTAGGCCTGGTGGTACGGGCGTGCTCCCTTGAACCCGGGCAGGAACGAGTGGTGGATGTTGATGGCCCTGCCCTGGAGGGACCGGCACAGATCATCGGAGAGCACCTGCATGTACCGGGCCAGGACCACGAGGTCGATGTCGTACTCGTCCACGAGCGCGAGCAGGCGCCGCTCGGCATCCTGCTTGGTGTCCGGAGTCACGGGAATGTGCACGAAGGGAAGGCCGGCGGCCTCGGCCATCGCCCGGTGCGTTTCGTGATTGGACACCACCAGGGCCAGATCCCCGCCAAGGCTGCCGCCCCGCCAGCGGAAAATCAGGTCGTTCAGGCAGTGCCCGAACTTGGAGACCATGACCAGAACGCGCTGCTTGGTCTCGTCGTGGACGTTGAACTTCATCTCAAAGCGTTCCGCGATGGGGCGGAATTCCTCTTCGAGCGTCTGCAGATCGAAATCCGTGGCGCCCGAGAAGGCCGTGCGAAGGTGCAGGGTCTGGCGGAGGCCGTCGTCGAACTGCTGGTGTTCCTCGATGTTGAATCCGCGCTCGAACAGGAAGGTGGTTACCGCCTGAACGATGCCGGCGCGTTCGACACACGACAGTGTGAGCACGAACTTGCCGGTCTTGGTTTCTCCAGCGGCTGCCGTCTGCGCCGCCGGGCTGGTTTCTGTGGCTGTATCCACAACGGTCATCTCGAATCCTTTAGATATATGGTTGATCACCTTATTGATATATCAGGGCTGATGGCCAGCGTATACTGATGTGCGGATGGGGTCAATAGTCGAATGTTGGCCCACAGGAGAGGCGGAGCGGTGGCGTTTGAAGCTTTGGCGACGACAGAGGCCGGAGGTTCGAGGTCTTTGGCCGATGTGGCCTATGAACGGATACGTGACAGCCTGCTGACCCTGGAGATCCGGCCCGGCGACCCCCTCTACGACGAGGGGATTGCCAAGGAACTCGGCGTGGGGCGCACTCCCGTCCGGGAAGCGCTGAAGCGGCTTGAAGTGGACCGGCTCGTGGTGACCTATCCGAGGCGTGGCACCTTCGCCACGCGCGTGGAGGTCACGGACCTCGCGTTCATCTCGGAAATCCGTGCCCAGCTGGAGCCCCTCGCGGCTTCCCGCGCTGCCAGGGTGGCCACCGCGGCCGCCCGGGACCGCCTCCGCCTCATAGTGGAGGAAGTGGAGGCTTTTGACGTGGCCAGCGCATCCGTGGTGGAGACCCTGCGCCTGGACGCCAGGGTGCACCAGGGAATCTACGCCGCGGCGGCGAATCCGCACCTTGAAGATGCGCTGATCCGCTATGACAATCTGGCAACGCGCATCTGGTGCATGGTGCTGGACCGCCTGCCGAACCTTTCCCGGCATGTGCACGAGCATGTCGAGCTGCTTGAAGCGGTGATCGAGGGAGACGAGGCCCGCTCGGCAGAGCTGGCCCGTACCCACGTCGACGGTTTTGAGAAGGCCGTGCGCACGGCGCTGTTTGCTGCCTAACGCTGGTACTGCTCAGCCAAGACGACGGCGGGACGTTGCCCCGCCGTCGTAATCGCGAAAGATGTGTCCCCGTCGTGCAAACGACGGGGACACATCTGTGTGGCAGTGGGCGGCCGGCTGAGAATGGCACCATCCCAGGGCATGGGAGGCATCGGCGGATTCCCCAGCCCTCGCGACGATCCGGGGCACGCTGTGAACGGGAATCCCATGAGGCCCGGTACTTCATGCGTTGCCGGAAGCCGTTCAAACCTGTCGTAGGCCGCCAGGTAGAAGCCCGTTCAGGCGCGAAAGTCAAGGGTGGAGCAGGCTGCGGAAAGCGTCCTTGACAATATCCGTGACGTGCACCACTCTGTTGTTTATTGCGAAGCTCATTGCTCCATACGGAACAAATCGAAGCGGTGCCCAGCGGTTTCGCGATCAGTCCCTGAACTTTAGAGAAGTGCTTTATGCACCAATGCCACTCTTTGAACCTCGCTCCCAGGGAACTGCAGCACCTGTTTTGACGAACCGAACCTGCCAGCCCAGGACCGGTCAGTCGAGGCAAAAACTGAGGCATCCGCAACACTCAGTAAGGGAACACTTTCATGACAAGCACACGTGACGTCAGCGCCGATGAACGTAGCGAAAGACCCGACTCCGTCGACACCTCCATATCAAAAGAGACCAGCTCCAAGTTCAAACGCCGCTTCATGGTGCGGCTTGTCGCTGTCTTCATCGGCGGGATGTTCCTCGACGGTTACATCCTCGGAATTATCGGCCCCGTCAGCGGACTCATGCGGTCAGATCTCCAGCTCGACGCACTATCTCTGGGCATGATCGCTGCAGGCCCGCTGGTTGGTATCTTCGTCGGCTCCCCACTGGCCGGCTGGGCTACTGACAAGTTCGGACGCAAGCCCATGTTCATGGTGGACATGGGCCTGTTCCTGGTCGCCTCAGCGGCCCAGTTCTTCGTGACCTCCGGAGACGGGGCCGTGATCCAGCTGGCCGCCATCCGGTTCTTAATGGGCGTCGCGATCGGCGGCGAGTACTCAATCGGTGGGCCATTGCTATCAGAGTTCTCCCCCCCAAAGCTCCGCGGCCGATTGCTCGGGCTGACTCTGATCGCCTGGTACGTCGGTTTCATGATGGCATTCATCATCGGCACGCTCCTGCACGACGCCGGCACCCCATGGCGCCTCGTAATCGGCACGAGCACGATACTCGCACTCGTCCTGTTCCTCGCCCGCTTGGGCCTCCCCGAATCGCCGAGCTGGCTCATTACGAAGGGACGGCATGAGGAAGCACTCGCGATCGCACGCAAGTATGTCGAATCGCCCCAGATGCACGACAGCATCACCGGAGAGATCGATCTGAGGATGATCCAGGAGGCCCAAGCCGCGCAGAGTAAGACCAAAATCAAGGGCGCCTCCTTCGGAATGCTGTTCTCGAGGCAGTACTGGCGCACCACCCTCTTCACCTCAGGTTTTTGGTTCTGCGCGGTCACTCCGTACTTCGCGATCGCGACCTTCGCCGACGACGTGCTCAAGCAATTCGGCTTCGGCGGCTGGACCGGTGGAGTCGGCCTGTCCGCACTTGCGGCCGCGGGTGTTGTCACCACCGTGCTTCTGATTGACAAGCTCGGCCGCCGAATCCTCACCGTGCCCGGGCAGTGGCTCTGTGCAGGCATCCTGCTGATCATCGGAGTCTGGGCGAACGCACCAGCGATCCTCGTGCTCGTACTGTTTCTCGCCTTCTCCTTCTTCAATGCCGGCTACACCACGATGACCCAGGTCTATCCGGCCGAGGTATTCCCCGGCCACCTGCGCGGCATCGGCATGGGCTTCGCCGCGGCCTTCAGCCGCATCGGAGCCGCACTCGGCACCTTCGCCCTGCCATGGGCGATCAGCAACATCGGCCTGGGCCCAAGCATGGTCGTAGCCGCCGCCGTCGCATTACTCGGCGCAGTCCTCTCGCAATGGCTCGCGCCTGAGACGAAGGGGCGCACCCTCGCCGAAATCTCAGCAAACTTCTCCCACTGACACCGGGACTGCACGGGTGCGAAAATCGTTCCGCCAGTTTGAAGCATTGCTGTCTGATAGCCGTCGATCTGTGATTCCCGGGACGGATTTGCCGGGTGAGCCGAAACTGTGGCTCGGACGATTGCGGGGGAGTAGTTTCTCCTGAGTTGTTCCCATGTCGGGTACATCTTTCCGCATGCTGCCGCGGCGGCGCTCGGGTCACCCGGCGCCGCCCGGCGGCTTGGCGCTGTTTTCCGCTTCAAGCAGCCCGGCAAGTGAGCGGCGCGAGCCCGTTAGAGCCGGACAATAGCCCGGCAATAGGTGACTGCGCATGGGCTCTCGGAGGAGAGACGATGCGGTGGAGAGAATGCAGGCGGGGCTGGAAGGAAACTCCAGGCCTGTGGGTGCTGTGGAGGATCCGGCCTTGGCGACCGTGCCTGTCTTTGCCGCGGGGCCCCTTTGAACGACGGCGAGGGCCTTCACCCGCGGCGACCTCGACCGCAAAAAACCCTTCCTCACGTCCTGCAGGTTTTGACGCGATCCTCCCTCACCTTTCGCAGGTTTTGACGCGATCCTCCCTCACCTTTCGCAGGTTTTGACGCGACGCCGTTCAAGTGGTGCGGCACGCCGAACGGCCCCCCATCTGCGGATGGGGGGCCGTTCGGCGGTTGCCGGTTGCTTACTGGGCTATTTTGGCGAGGGTTTCGCGTTCGGCGGCGATGGTGGTGTTGTCGCCGTGACCGGTCCGGACCACCGTCTCGGCCGGGAGCGTCAGGAGGCGCTCACGGATGGAGGTCAGGATGGTGGGGTAGTCGCTGTAGGAGCGGCCGGTCGCGCCGGGGCCGCCGTTGAACAGGGTGTCCCCGGTGAACACGGTCCCCTCGGTTTCGAGGTGGAAGCAGGTGGAGCCGGGTGAGTGGCCGGGGGTGTGGATCGCCTTGAGCACGGCGCCGCCGACCTGGAACTCGTCCCCGTCCGTGATGTCCCGGTCGGCGGTGGTGCCGGGGTAGACCTGTTCCCAGAGGACCTGGTCCTCCGGGTTCAGCCAGATCGGGGCGCCGACGGCGTCGGCGAGTTCGCGGGCGGCGCCGATGTGGTCGTTGTGCGCGTGCGTAAGCAGGATGCCCAGGACCTTCCGGCCCCGGACCTGGTTGATGATCGCGGCCGCGTCGTGCGGGGAATCAATGATCACGCACTCGGTGCCGTTCCCGACGATCCAGACGTTGTTGTCCACATCCCACGTCCCCCCGTCCAGGGAGAACGTCCCCGAGGTGACCAGGTTCTCAACCGTGACACTCATGCCGAAGCTCCCTGGGTTGCGGCGGGCTGGGTTGTCGTGGCGGGCTGGATTTCAACAACTGAGCGGAGGACCTTGCCCTCGTGCATCTTGGCGAAGGCTTCCTCGACCTGGTCGATCGTGATCCGTTCGGACACGAACGCATCCAGATCCAGGTTCCCGGCCTTGTAGTGGGACACGAGCATCGGGAAGTCCCGGGAGGGCAGGCAGTCCCCGTACCAGGAGGACTTCAGCGACCCGCCCCGGCCAAACACATCCAAAAGCGGCAACTCAAGGACCATCGCCGGGGTCGGGACACCCACCAGGACCACCCGGCCGGCGAGGTCGCGGGCGTAGAACGCCTGCTTGTAGGTTTCCGGGCGGCCGACCGCCTCGATCACGACGTCCGCGCCGTTCCCGCCGGTCAGGGCCCGGATCGCCTCCACCGGGTCAGTGGTCCGGGAGTTCACCCCGTGCGTCGCGCCCAGGGACCTGGCCATCTCGATCTTGTTCTCATCGATGTCCACGGCGATGATCGTCGTCGCCCCGGCGAGTTTGGCGCCGGCGATCGCTGCGATCCCCACCCCGCCGCAGCCGATCACGGCCACCGACTCGCCGCGCTTGACCTCACCGGTGTTGATCGCCGCCCCGATCCCGGCCATCACCCCACAGCCCAGCAAACCGACGGCGGCCGGGTCCGCGTCCTCGTCAACCCTGGTGCACTGCCCGGCAGCGACCAGCGTCTTCTCCGCGAACGCCCCGATCCCCAACGCAGGCGACAGCACGGTGCCGTCCTCCAGGGTCATCTTCTGCGTGGCGTTGGCCGTGTTGAAACAGTACTGCGGCTGCCCCTTCGCACACGCCCGGCACTGCCCGCACACCGCACGCCAGTTCAGGATCACCCGGTCGCCGGGGGCGACCTCGGTGACGCCCTCGCCAACAGCGGACACCACACCCGTGGCCTCATGGCCCAGCAGATACGGGAACTCATCCCCAATGCCGCCCAGCTTGTAATGCAGGTCCGTATGGCACACACCGCACGTCAGAACATCAACCAAAGCCTCACCCGGACCCGGATCCGGCACCAGAATCGTCTCCACCGACACCGGAGCATCCTTCGCCCTGACAACAACTGCCTTCACTTTATGAACCATGATCTGTGTTCCTTTCGGGCGTTCCGCGACTTGTCACACGCGACCGGACTTTGCGAAGCAGGTGCTTGCATGCTGTCGATGAGGGAAGAGCGCGGTGCCCTGGGGTCGGGCCGCCAATACGCCGTGATGTTTGAGATGTACAACTGATATATGAGTGATCGTATGCGCCGTAACTGACCTGAGTCAACGTGTTGGCGATGCCCCGCAAAGCCGTGCCCTGCCCCCGACGGGCTGATGCAAAGAGGCCCATGACTTACGGTGCCGCGCCTTGTAAGGTCGGGGCACCAGCTATAAACGGAAGTGTTCTGTACAAGGAGAGATCATGGCCGTCGACGATGAAATGCAGATCCTGCGGATGTGGTGCGAGCAGCTGGCGAAGGCGCTGGAGGTCCCTGATCTCGACGTCGATCAAGAACTGCTGCTGGATCTGGCGCGAAAATCTGCGGATCAGGTAATTCATGCCGCGGCGCCGGTGACGGCCTACATGGTGGGCTACGTGGCCGGTCATGAGGCGGGCAGGGGCGGCCCAGGTCCTGCGGGGGCCAAGGAGGCGACTGCCCGGGCAGCAGACATTGCGTTCCGGCTGTGCGAGGACCGGGCGAACAACAAGGGCGGCGGAGGCGGCGGTCCGGCCGGGGCGGCGTAGCCGGCAGAACTCAGTGGGGACCAACGCGAGAGCGGCCGGACCCCGGTGGTACCGGGATCCGGCCGCATCGTACTCAGTGCGTGCTGTGTTTAGTGCCGCTTGTCCCCGCTCGGATCAAGCTCATTCTTGGCGCACCGTTCATCACATTCGTGCTTTGTCACGAGGTCGAACTGGACGCCGCCGTGCTGTTCGACGCCACTGCGGATGGAACGCTCGACGACGGACGTGACCAGCCGCCTGCGCAGCGACAGTGGGTCCCTGCGGAGGTCCCTCGTGAGGGCGAAGCACATCAGGAACATCACGACGACGAAGGGCAGGGCTGACACGATGGTGATCCGTTGCAGTCCGGCCAGTGCCTCGGCGGGCTTGTCACCGCCGGCGAGGAGCATCACCGCGGCCACGGCTCCGGTGAGGGCACCCCAGAAGATCACGACGCCGCGGCGCGGTTCTTCAACGCCGTTGGAGCTGAGCGAGCCCATCACGATGGAGGCCGCGTCGGCGCCGGTGACGAAGAAGATGGCCACCAGAACCATCGCCAGGACGGCGACCGCGCCGGCAATGGCGTTGGGCAAGGGCAGGTGGTGAAGCAGGTCGAACAGGGCGCCGTCGAAGGAAATCGAAGGTTTCCCGTCCACGATCTTGGCCAGGCCATCGCCGGTGTCCGGGGTGGCATCCGCCGTGGCCTGGATGTTGATGGCGGCGCCGCCGAAGATGCCGAACCAGATCACGCTGACGATGCTGGGGACCAGCAGGACACCGGTGACGAACTGGCGGATAGTGCGGCCGCGGCTGATGCGCGCGATGAACAGGCCGACGAAGGGGGTCCAGGAGACCCACCAGGCCCAGTAGAAAATGGTCCAGCCGGACATCCATGTGCGGAGTGCGTCGTCGCCGACAGCCTCGGTCCGGGAGGCCATCTCGGCCAGGTCCCGGGCATAGTCGCCGACTGCCGCCGGGATCAGGTTCAAAATGAAGAGCGTTGGGCCGGCAACGAACACGATGACGGCCAGGACTGCAGCCAGGACCATGTTGATGTTGGACAGCCATTGGATGCCGCGGCTGATCCCGGAGACCGCCGAGGCCACGAAGCAGGCCGTGAGAATGGCGACGATCACCACGAGCACGGGGGTGGCCAGTTGGCCGTCGATCCAGCCGTTGGAGGCCATGCCGCTGCCGATCTGGAGAGCCCCGAGTCCGAGCGATGCTGCCGTTCCGAACAATGTGGCGAAGATGGCCAGCATGTTGATGACCTTGCCGAGGGGACCTTCCACCCGCTTGATGCCGAAGAGGGACGTGAAGACGGTGGAAATGAGCTGCTTGCGGCCGAGGCGGTAGGTGCCGTAGGCCATGGCAACGCCCACCACTGCGTACATGGCCCACGGGTGCAGGGTCCAGTGGAAGATCGAGGTTGCCATCGCGGTCTGGACGGCCGCGGGCGTCTGCCCATTAACCGTGCCCGGCGGCGGGGAGATGTAGTGGTAAAGCGGCTCGGCCACGCCGTAGAACATCAGGCCGATGCCCATGCCGGCGGCGAACATCATCGAGACCCACGAGACCATCGAGTACTCGGGCTTTTCGGAGTCTTTCCCCAGCGGAATGTTGCCGAAGCGGCTGACCGCCAGCCACAGCACGTAGACCACGAACAGGGAGGAGAGGGCAACGAACATCCAGCCGGTGTTTTGCATGACCCAGTCAAGGACCACCTGGGAAGTGGCGGCCAGGTTCTCCCGGCCGACAAATCCCCATACAACGAAGGCCAGCGTGAGCAGTCCGGCGACGCCGAACACTACCTTGTCGAGGCCCCCCTTTTGGAACAGCCGGCTGCTGCGCCGTGCTTCTTCGTGTTCTGATTCGGTTTCCCGGAGGGCCTGAAGGATTTGCAGATCCTCCTGGTGAGGTTCAGGCTCTCTTTCCAACGCCGGGTCCACCCCCGAGGACCGGTCGTCTTCACTGCTTTCATCGATAGTGACGTCACTATTGATTGTCATAAGGGGTTTCCCTATCTGAATTTGGGGCGGCCCAGCTGCTGTCGGCGGTTAGGCCGGCGGCAGCTTCGGCTCGTCCTCGGATTCGATTGTCGCCATCGACAATCTTGGTTACGTGTATGCGGACCACAGGTTCCGCCGGGGGAGGGGCGTCGGTTCCTGCTACTCTTCCGTTCCGAACTGATCAACACGATTCGTCTGCAGCAACAGAGTGCGCCAGCTCACACGCGTTGTCAAGGATTTTTTTGGTGCGGCCGTCATTCTTGACAGGGGATATGCCATACACGATGCTGTTGCTTATCATGACTGTCGTTGCGTATGGCGCAGTTTTCTGACGCCACCGTATTTTTCGGAAGCCAGCCGGTCCGGCACCTCGACCGATTTTCCGGCGTGGCGACGGCAACCGCCTATGCGCGTACGATATTCCTGTCGCTGCCCGGCGGAGGAGTATCTGTCATGCATTTCGCCTTTGTTTGCCTTCCGGCCACGGGACACGTGAACCCCACGCTGCCGGTGGTCGCAGAGCTGGTCCGCAGGGGCCACCGCGTCACGTACGCCACGTCGGCCAAGTACGCGGCCGCCGTCGAATCTGCCGGGGCCGTCTTTTTTGAGAACGGCGAGGACCTGTCCGCGCAGTTTCCCCGGTTCGGTAATGCTGCTCCCGGCAGTCCCGGGCAGGACGACGCCGGCCGGTCGCCTCGGGCGGGCATGCTCGCGGGGTTGGGGTCAGGCATGATGTCGGGACTTCTGGAGCGGCTGCTGGAGAGGGCGCGGGAAGAATTCCCCGCCTTGGTGTCCCGCCTGGCCGCCGATCAGCCGGACGCGGTCTGCTACGACGCCATGACTCTCGCCGGGAAGATGGCCGCCATGAAACTTGAACTGCCGGACATCGCATTGCTCCCGACCTATGCCACCAATGACCATTTCTCGATGCGGCAGCTGATGCCGGCGCGCCCAACAGCAGACATGCTGGCGGCGTGGAAGCAGGCGCGCGAGCTCATCGGGGATTTCGCCAGGGAGCAGGGCCTGCCCGGGTTCAACTTCATGGAAGGACCTCCGGCTTCCCTGAACATCTGCTTCATCCCGCGGGAATTCCAGCCCGCAGGTGACACCTTCGACGACCGTTTCCATTTCGTGGGACCCAGCCTTGGCCGGAGGGGCGGCGAAGAGGAATGGCAGCCCCGTGGAAAGGACGCGCCGCTGCTGTTCATTTCGCTGGGAACCACGCCGTTGAACGACCGGCCGGATTTCTTCCGCATGTGCCTGGAAGCGTTCGCAGGCACGCAATGGCAGGTGGCCATGGCCATCGGCGACCGGATGGAGGCGGCCGAACTGGGGGAGATCCCGCGGAACGTAGAGGTCCGGCCCTTCTTTCCGCAGCTGGATGTCCTGCGGCATGCCGGTGTGTTTCTCTCGCACACAGGAATGAACTCGACCATGGAGGCGCTGTACCTGGGCGTCCCTCTTGTAGCGTTTCCGCTGCAGCCGGAACAGG
Source organism: Arthrobacter sp. NPDC056691 (assembly GCF_042791415.1). NCBI lineage: Bacteria > Bacillati > Actinomycetota > Actinomycetes > Micrococcales > Micrococcaceae > Arthrobacter > Arthrobacter sp. NPDC056691. The sequence continues at coordinate 277,741 of NZ_JBHTXX010000002.1, read as the reverse complement.
AAGCCAACGCCCGCCGCGTCGCGGACCTGGGGCTGGGACGCCGCCTGCCCGCCGAAGGCCTTACCCCGGGGCTGATCCGCGACGTCGTGGCGGAGGTCAGCCAGGACCGGGAGATTCGGCGCAACCTTGCGGCGATGAGCCAGCGCGTCCGCAACTCCGGCGGGGCAGCGGCGGCCGCCGATGCCATGGAGCAGTACGTGAGCGGTCCGGCTTAGCGCCGGGTGTAGCCCATGTTGGCGCTGATCCGCAGGCCGGCCTGGCCCAGGCCCTCGATGAGGCCGGGTGTTTTTTCCGGGTCGAAGCGGAAGGCAGGGCCGGAGATGCTGACCGCGCCGATGACCGTTCCCAGATGGTTGTAGACCGGCACCGCCATGGAGTTCAGCCCGATTTCGAACTCTTCGAGGACCACTGCATAGCCGTCGTGGGCGACGTCGATCAGCTGCTTTTCGAGTTTGTCGCGCCTGGTGATGGTCCGCGGAGTCCGGGCCGGCAGCCCTGTCTCCTTCAGGATGCGCTCACGTTCATCCGCGGCCAGCGCTGCCAACAGGACCTTCCCGCTCGACGTCGCGTGCAAGGGAGTCAGGCTTCCCACCCAGTCATAGGTGGCCAGGGTCGATGGCCCCATGGCCTGGTCCACGTTGACGGCGTAATTGGAGCGGAGAACGGCAAGGTTGACGGTTTCCTTGAACTCCTCGGCCAGGCTTTCGAGCACGGGGCGCGCCTCGCGGACCAGGCTCAGCCGGCCGGGAATCGAACTGGCCAGGCGAAGGATGCCAAAGCCCAGCTGGTACTTGCCCCGTTCGCTGTTCTGGTGGACCATCTCCCTGCCAACGAGCGAACCAAGCAGCCTGGACACGGTGGACTTGTGGATGCCCATCTCCTCGGCGATTTCGCTCACGCCTGCGTGGCCGTCGCGGGCCAGGATCTCCAGGACGGCGAGCGCCCTGTCGACGGACTGGACGCCGCCCTGCTGCCCGCCCTCGGCGTCGGCGTCGGCATCGGATTCAAGGACATTGTTCGAAGCCATCTCCCGATCCTATGCCGGGAAGTGTGACGGAGCCGACATCGCGTTAAGCCGGGTAACGCCGTCGGGCGTCGTGCCCGGTCCGGCCGGCCCAGCCAAATCAGCGCAGATCAAGGCGCATGAGCACGCGCGGGAAGCCGTTGAGGACGGAGTCGGTGCCGGCGGCCCTGGTGAAACCGGCTGCCTCGAAGAGCCTGCGGGTGCCCACGTAGGCCATGGTGAGGTCCACCTTCTTGCCCTGGTTGTCCACCGGATAACCCTCGATGGCGGGCGCGCCGTAGGAACGTGCAAAGTCGACGGCGCCCTGCAGCAGCCGGTGGGAAATTCCCCGTCCCCGGTACCCCGGCCGGACCCGGATGCACCACACGGACCACACGTCCAGATCGTCCACGTGGGGAATGCGGCGGTTGCGGGCGAAGCTGGTGTCGGCGCGCGGATGGACACCTGCCCACCCAACTACCTCGCCGCCGTCGTACGCCAGAACCCCGGGCGGCGGATCCTCCGTCAGCAGGTCCCGGACCAACTCCCCGCGGGCAGTGCCCCGCAGCTCCGCGTTCTGTTTGGAGGGGATGCGGTAGCTCAGGCACCAGCACACCGTTGCGTCCGGCCGCTTGGGCCCCACCGCCGCTTTCACGTCCTCAAACTGCGTCGCCGGACGGACTTCGATCGCCATGCCGCCACCCTGCCACCGGCCTGGAATGAAGGCAAGCGCCGGTGGTGCCCAATTGGGTAGCAGATCAGGGCGTTCTGAGCCCTGGGAACCCCCTTAGCTGCTACCTGGTTTTCGGCGCTTAATTGTCGGACCCCCTTGGCAGACTGTGTTCATGGAAGGCATCCGGAATTCGCGGCAACCGAGGTCGATCCAACCTGCCTAAAGAAACTCAAGATCTGGTTCCGGCGGCTCTACACCGCCCCCGGAACCGGAGACCTCGTCGCGATGGACTCGAGACGGCGACTCTTCCCGGCCCCGGTACGCCGCTTCATTCAAATCCGCGACGACACCTGCCGCACACCCTACTGCGACGCCCCAATCCGCCACCACGACCACATCATCCCCTGGCACAACGGCGGCCCAACCAGCCTTGCCAACGGCGCAGGCCTCTGCGAAGCCTGCAACCACACCAAAGAACTCCCCGGCTGGAAAGCCCAACCTCGACCCGGCCCAACCCAGACCCGGACCAAGACACACCATGGAAATCACCACACCTACCAATCCACCGCACCACCGTTGCCGGGCAGGAGGCTGCGGACAGTCGCACAGCCGGGAACCGGCGAAGCTGGAACCGGGCCGCCCCTACCCAGTCGGTCCTAACGCAGGCCGTTGCTGTGTGCCAGGGCGATTGCCTCGGTGCGCGAGGTGGCGCCGAGCTTGCGGTAGATGTTGCGGAGGTGGAACTTCACGGTGTTCTCGCTGACGTGCAGCATGGCCGCGATCGCCCGGTTGCGCTGCCCGGCGGCCAGCAGCTGCAGCACCTCGAGTTCACGGTCGCCAAGGTTCCAGGCGCCGACGTCGGGCAGTTTGCGCTCCGGCGCATCCAGCGGAAGGGTGACGGCGACGTCGGCGCCCCAGCCCTTCATCAGGTCAATCGTCATCCGGCCGTCCAGGACATCCACCCGTTGCAGCAGGCGGACAATGCTGGGGGCCTCGCGGGACAGGTTGCCCTGGCCGTCGTCGCGGACGTTGATGAGGAGGTTCTCGCCGTCGCAATCCCACTGGGTGCGGATGCGCCGCACGTCCGGCTGCTCAACCATGGCGAGCACCAGGCCCCGGACGATGGCCCGGGCCGCATGGGCCACTTCCCCGGGAAGGGCCCGGCCGTTGACCGGAGGTTCGATGAACTGGACGTCGATGCCGCTGAAATGCATCAACGGGCGGAGGTCGTCGCGGAGGCGCTGGAACGCCGTGGCAACAGGCTCTTCAACGAGTTCCGTGGTGCGGTCATTGAGCGTCCGCAGTTCCACCAAGGCTTTGGCAGCGACGTCGGTGGCCGACTTCCGTGCCGCCTCGTCGGCGAGCGAGGGAGCGCGCAGCGCCGCAAGCAGGGTCTCCAGCGTTGTTGAGTGCCGGTCCACCAGCTCCGCCGTGACCCTGACCCGTTCGGCGGACGCCGCCCGGGATTCAATGAGGTACGACGGCGGTGCATCCGCCACCTTTTCGCGGATACGCTCGGCCGCGAGGGTCCACAGATAACGGACCAGCCACGGCACCGGAACCTCCAGACCGGAAAGGCCAGCGCCGCCTTCTCCGGCGCCTTCTCCGGTGACCGGCCGGGGATCGACCAAAACCAGCAGCGCATTCGTGGGCGAGGGGAGTGCAAGGACCGGGTGCTCCCGCCCGCCGATCGGCGCCCGGCCCTGCCACGTTTCATCCCCGGACAGTGTGGCCTTGATGGCGTCCAGTTCGGCGATGGAAACCTGGCTGATCACGGCTTCGTCGCCGGACTTCTTTTGCGGCCGGCCCGTGCAGTCTTCCGTGAAGATAACGAGGGCGCTGCTGCGCAGGTAAGGGAGGGTGGCCTGGTGCAGCCGCTGGGCAATCTCGCCGAGCGACGCCGAGGACAGGGACGCGATCGCCTCAAGCAGGGGCTTTACACCTTCGGCGGTGTCTGGCGTCGGGCGAACAGTGACTTCGGTGGTGACTGACACCTGTCCATTGTATAGAAATCTGAGGGTATGCCTATCCCTTTGGATGGGAAAGACTGTCCGATTATGTCGTGGCGCCCACCCGCCTCGCCTTCGAGGATGGAACCAGGGAAAAACCAATCCTGAAAGACCTCACGAACAAAGGAAAGACTCATGAAGCTCCAAGTTGCTATCGACCTCCTGACCACCGAAGCCGCGCTCGAGCTGGCCGGCAAGGTTGCCGAATACGTTGACATCATCGAGCTCGGCACGCCGCTGATCAAGGCCGAGGGCCTCTCCGTCATCACCGCGGTCAAGGAAGCCCACCCGGACAAGATCGTTTTCGCTGACCTGAAGACGATGGATGCCGGTGAGCTTGAGGCCGACATCGCGTTCAAGGCCGGCGCTGACCTGGTCACCGTGCTCGGTGCCGCAGATGACTCCACCATCGCCGGTGCGGTCACGGCTGCCAAGGCGCACAACAAGGGCGTCGTCGTCGACCTCATCGGCATCGCCGACAAGGTCACCCGGGCCAAGGAAGTTCGCGCCCTGGGTGCGAAGTTCGTCGAGATGCACGCCGGCCTGGACGAGCAGGCCAAGCCCGGCTTCGACCTGAACGGTCTGCTCCGCGCCGGCGCCGAAGCCCGCGTTCCGTTCTCCGTAGCCGGCGGCGTGAAGCTCGCCACCATCGGTGACGTCCAGAAGGCCGGCGCCGATGTCGCCGTCGCCGGCGGTGCCATCTACGGTGCAGCCGACCCCGCAGTGGCCGCGAAGGAACTCCGCGCAGCCATCGTCTAGGTCTTTCCTGGTTCAAGGCCGACGGCGGCATCCGCCGCCTGGGCGGCCCGCACCGACAGGTGAGGGCCGCCATCGGTGTTTAACTCCTGCGGCTGCTAGGAACACGAATCCCCGTCTGAATCGAGACCGGGCAGGGATTTGAGGACCACCTCCGTGTTGGCACCGCTCGGTGGCTGGCTGATAACCGGCTCCCGTGCCTCTACATCAGCGGCTGCCTCCACCCCGGCCTCCGCCGACCGGTTCTGCGCCGTTGTTTCCTGCGCAGACCTGTTCCTGGTGCGGTGGGTGGTCCTGTGTTCCCCGCGGGTGTGGTGGTCCAGGGCAGTAGCTGACACCAGGATCACAGGGTCATTGGAGACCTGTTGCCTCGTCTGCCCCTGGGCGGCGAGTGCTCCGCCGCTGGCCGTCCCCAGGAGGACGGCGATGCTCGCCACGATGGTGGCATTGCGCGTACGTGTTTTCATTTTGGCCTCTTCCGGACCGGGCGGCCTGCATCTCCGGCGCGGACGTCGTGGAGAAGTGGCCCTTTCTCGAAAGTTACGCCCGCCCGGCCGCGACAAGAACCCTGCCGGTCAGATTAAGAGTGAACTCACAGTTTGATTCCAACAAGAGAACCGGTGCGATCCTCCCGCCACCAGCCTGCTGCTGCCGTCCGGGAGTTCGACGGCGGCCTGAACGCCGTCCGGCAGGTCCAGTTCGAGCGTGAACTGGCCGTGCTCAATTGCCCAGGCAACGCTGATGCGGCCCTGGGAAGTTACGACGGCGGCGGTCGCCGACGTGATTCCGCCGCCGGGCTGCGGGGCGATGCTCACGCGCCGGTAGGCGGTTTCCTCCTCCACCGGATTCTCCGGCAGGCCGATGCCGGCCAGGTGGGTGTACAGGAACGATCCCGCCGCGCCTTTGCTGTAGTGGTTCAGGGAGCCGCGGGCGCCGTGGTCCGTCACCCCGTCCCACCATTCCCACATGGTGGTGGCGCCGGCTTCCAGCATTCCCAGCCAGGAGGGCGTTCCGGTGGAGAGCAGCAGTTCGTAGGCGACGTCCAGGTAGCCGTGGTCGGCCAGGACGGGCAGCAGCATCCCCGTGGCCAGGAACCCGGTGCCGAGCCGGTTCCCGTTGGCACGGATGAGTTCCACCAGCCGGGCCGCGGCTTGCGGTGCCACCTCATCCGGCACGAGTCCAAAAGCCAGGGCGCGCACATAGTGCCCTTGGGACTCCTCGCCGAGGACGCCGTTTTCGTCCAGGTATTCCGTCCGCCAGGCGGCCAGTACCTCCTCCGCCAGGGCTGCGTACTTTGCTGCCGCGGCCGCGTCCGCCAGCACTTCGGCGGTGCGGGCCAGGACGCTGGCGGAACGGAACAGGTAGGCGGTGGCAAGGATCCCGTGGTCCCGCGACGGATCGGGGTTGGGCGGGCTGTCCGGCTCGAGCCACTCGCCGAAGTGGAAGCCGGTGTCCCACAGGAAGCGCTCGTGCGCCAGGGGCACGGGACGCCTGCCGGACCGTCCGGGGTGGCGGGCACCGGCTGCGGCCGCGGCAGCATAGTCAACCCAGCCGCGCATGGCCGGGAACGTCCGGGCCAGCGCCTGCTTGTCCCCGTAGGCCCGCCAGAGTGACCACGGGACCAGCACGGCGGCGTCACCCCAGCCGGCCGAGCCCGCGGCCATGTCCTCAAAGGCATTGCCGGAGGGGCCGTCGCTGGCGGGGTTGGGAACCACCGTGGGCACCCGCCCGTCGAGCCACTGGTCGGCGGCGAGATCGCTGAGCCACTTGCCGCTGAACGCTGCAACATCGAACATCAGCGCCGCCGTGTCCACGAAAACCTGCCAGTCGCCGGTGAATCCCGACCTCTCCCGTTGCGGGCAGTCGGTGGGGACGTCGCAGGCATTGCCGCGGAAGCTCCAGGAAATGGCGTCATGCAGGGCGTTCAGCCGCGGATCACTGCACTCGAACCAGCCGGTGCGGTCCAGGGGAGTGTGCACCACAACGGCGCTGATGTCCTCCGCAGCGAGCGTCCCGGGCAGGCCCTCGAGCTGGACGTAGCGGAAGCCGTGCGTGGTGTGCCGGGGCTCGAAGACATCGCCCGGCCGGCCAGCAGACACCACCTCGTCAACCTGCCCGGCGGAGAGGGGCGTCTTGGTGGCGAAGTCGAAGGCGCGGATGTTCTCCGTGGAAACCAGTCCCGCCGTGTCCAGGACCTCGCCGTGCCGGAGGACCGTGCGCGTTCCCTCCGGCCCGAGGCGGCCCAGCCGGACCCAGCCGTTGATGTTCTGCCCGAAATCGACGACGGTGATGCCGGCCGCCGGTGTTGTCATCCGGACGGGCCCCAGCTCCCCGATGCGCCGCGCCGGCGGCGCGGCCGGCAGGACCAGCCGGGAGCGGTCGTCGTACAGGGGACCCGCGGCCGGAACCACCGGAACCCAGCCATCCGCCGTCGTACTGGCCTGCCGGGCTTGACCGGCTAGCCCGGCCTGACCGGCGCGGAGCAATGCCGGGTCGTGGCGGCGGAAATCGGTGATCTGCCCGTCCATCAGGTCGGCGCGGGTGATGTGGCTTTCCCGGCAGAGCCAGCTTTCGCCGGTGGCGAGGAAGGTCTGCGTGCCGGCGGCGCTGGTGACCGAGGCCAGGAAGGCGGTCTCGGTGCCGAAGCCGTCCGGCCGCCGTTCGAAGCCGTGCCGGCCCCGGAACCAGCCGTCCGAGAGCAGGGCGGCAACAACATTTTCGCCGCCGACCAGGAGGTCCGTGATGTCCCACTGCTGCACCTGGAGGCGCTTCCGGTAGGACGTGAAGCCTGGGGTCAGCTCGTCCTCGCCCACGCGCGTTCCGTTGACGAAAAGCTCGTAGATGCCGTGGGCGGTGGCGTGCACAACGGCGCGCTCGCTGGCAGGGGCGTCCGGTTTTTGGGCGCCCGGCGCCGTCCAGCTGAAGGAACCCCGGAGCCAGTAGGCGGGCCGGTTGCCGGCTTCAGCGGAACCTGTCTCGACGGGGGAAATCCAGGCGGCGTCGCGGAGCCCGTTCCGGGCGGAGCGGTGCGAGGTGTCGGCAGTCACGGCTTCTCCTTGAAAGTGTGCTCAAAGAGTAGCGGATAAAAACCGGGTGCGCACTGTTTTTATCTGCGGTCCTCCACGGGATCGGCGTCACCGGTCCAGGCCGCCCAGTCCCGGGGGTCCACCGAGGGCCTGCCCAGCAGGTAGCCCTGGCCTCTGGCGATTCCCAGTTCCACGACGGCGGCGAGCTCCTCGCGGCTTTCGATACCCTCCGCGGACAGCGTTGCTCCAGTCTGTTCGGCCAAGGCAAAAACGAAGGGGGGCGGAGCCGGCCGGTTGCCTGTTGCGACGGCGCCGGCCAGGAACTCGCGGTCTACTTTGATGATGTCGGGCAGCAGGTGCAGGATGTGCTTCGCCGAGGTGGCGGCCGGACCGGAGCCGTCCACGGCAAGGCGCACACCGTGCTGGCGGAGGGGGCTCAGGACCGAGGCGAGGCCCGCGAGTTCCCGGTCCGCAATGTCGCCCATGATTTCGATGACCATCCGGTCCGGGTGGACCGTCCCTCCCAGCATCAGCGCCTGAACGCGGGGATCGGCGCATGCGGTGGGGCTGAGGTTGAACGACGCAAAAAGGTGGGGCGGAATCTCTCCCGCTGCGGAAAGGGAGAGGTGCAGGGCTGCGATTTCCAGGTCCGGGCCCAGTCCCATGGCTGCCGCTCCCCGGAACCAGACGTCTGCGCTGGTCCCCTCGTGGCTGACGAACCGTGCCAGCGCCTCAACCCCGATCACTCCTCCGCCGGGCAGTTGCCTGATGGGCTGGAAGGCCGTCAGCAGCATCCTCTTTGCCGGTGCGGCCGGGGCCGGCCCGGCAGCATCCTCCGACGGATCCTCATGTGAAGAGTCGGGAACGTTCCTGGTGCTGATCAGGTGGTGCAGCAGCGCCTGTTCGGGGTCATCCATGTGGGCCGCCAGCAGGTCGAGCAGCTGCTCCCTGGCCCAGGCCTTCTGCGGATCGGAGTCTGCCAGCACATCGCTGATGATCTCCAGCACCTGGCGCCGGAGCGTTTCTCCGTCCACGTTGCGGAACAGTTCCGGTGTATGTTCACCGTCCGGAGGCGACTCGTCCATGGCCATCACACTACTCCTCGGTAGTTGGTGCCGCGATTGAGGGAACGCCGGGGATGGGGCCATCCGTTACTCCGGGACGGTGCGGGGCCGCTACCCTGAAGCGGTGCGGACGAGGCGGAAAACAGGCAGCTACGAGGTGGGCCGGGCCAAGCGCGCCGAAATTCTGGACGCTGCCACACGGCTCTTTGCGGCCTCGGGATATCACCGGGTGCCGCTGTCGCAGGTCGCCGCCGACGTTGGACTCAGCGAAAGCGGGCTGCTGCACCACTTCCGCTCCAAAAGGCATCTCCTGCTGGCAGTCGCCGAGCGCCGGCTGGAGCAGACCGCGCTGTGGTGGAGTTCCGTCCAGACGGACGGCAGCGACGATCCGCACGAGCTGTTCCGCTCCATGGTCGAGTCCACGCGCAGGATCGTGGCTGAGCCGGGCCTCATCGAGCTGTTCGTGCTGGTTTCTGCTGAGGCCGCGGACCCGGCTACGCCCGCCCACCAGCTGTACGGCAAGTGGTACGAGCGGGCGGTGGACGAGACAGCACAGGTCCTTGCCCGCGGGGTGGAAAGTGGCTACTTCCGGCCGGACACGGATGCCCAGGCCGTCGCGCGGGAAATCATTGCCGTCAGCGACGGGCTGCAGCTGCAGTGGGTCCTCTCCGGGGGCAAGCTGGACCTGGTTGGGGGGATCCGCGACTACGCCCGCCGGCTGGCCCGCTCGATTCTGGTGAGCGGGGTTCTGGTGGACGGGGTTCTGGTGGACGGGGACGGGCCGATCCTCTAGGTCCGCCACGTCCTAGGTGCCGGGCACCCGGACCAGCTGCAAAAACCCTTCAAGGTGCGCGGCCATGTCCACGGACTCGTCGTACAGCCAGGCCAGCTGGACGCCTTCAATGAGTGCGGCGATCTGCCGTGCCAGCACGGCGGAATCGAGGCCGGGCAGAATGCGGCCCGCTGCAACCTCCCGCTCGATCTCTGTACGCAGTGAGCCGATGATTTCCCCGTCGCGGCGCCGGATGAAGCCGTGGGCCGGATGGTCGGGCCGGACGGCTTCGGCGCGCAGGGTGGCATCCAGCTGGATCACGCCGCGGATTCCGGCGTTGCGGCGCATGACTTCCGGCACTGTTTCGAGCAGGCCCTGTTGCTCCAGCAGGGTGCGCCGCCACGGTCCTTCCTGTTCCTCGCGGCGTACCAGGACGGCCTCCAGCAGGGCGTCCTTGCTCCCGAAGTGATGCAGCAGCGCTGTGTGGCTGGTCCCGATTTCCTCGGCGATTTGGCGGATCGACAGGCGCTGGAACCCCTTCTCCGCGAACACCGCAAAGGCCGCGTCCACCAGCTCGGCCCGCTTGCGCTCGCCGTTGGCGTAGGGCGCCCGCCGGCCGCTGCGCGCCGGCTGCCGTGCCGCCGTCGTCGTTTCCGTCATGCTGCGCCTCCTCGCGGCCGCGGCCGCCTTGGCTGAAGTCTTGCCTTCCCGAGGTTACCAAGTTTCTTTTCCACTTTGGTCAAGAAAATCACACCAAAGTATTCCAACTTGGAAAATGTTTGCCTAAAGTGAAGCCCAACCACAGAAAGGAACTTCATGACCGACCTCCAGCACTTCCCCGACACCTTCCTCTGGGGTGTGGCCACCGCGGCGCACCAGGTGGAGGGAAACAACACCAACAGCGACACCTGGCTCCTCGAGCACCTGCCGGGTACGATCTTCGCCGAGCCGTCCGGGGATGCGATCGACCACTACCACCGCTACCGCGAGGACATCGCCCTCATCGCCTCGCTGGGGTTCACCACCTACCGTTTTTCGCTGGAGTGGGCGCGGATCGAACCCGAGGAAGGGTATTTCTCCGCCGCGGAACTGGACCACTACCGGCGGGTGCTGGAAACCTGCCACGAGCACGGCCTGACGCCGGTGGTCACCTACCACCACTTCACCTCGCCGCGCTGGCTGCTCGCCGCCGGCGGCTGGGAGGACGAGGCCACACCGGAACGCTTCGCGCGCTACTGCAGCCGCGTGACCGAACATCTCGGTGACCTCATCGGCGTCGCCTGCACCCTCAATGAACCCAACCTGCCATGGCTCCTCAAGGCACTCGGCATCGGCGGCGAACCGGCCGAGCGGCGGGCGGATGTTCCGCTCTGGTCGGCGGCAGCCGGACGCCTGGGCATCGAGGCCGCGAAGGTTGCGCCGTTCCAGTTCACCGTGTCCGACGCCGGCTTCGACATTAAGCTCGCGGCCCACCGTGCCGGGCGGGACGCCATCAAGGCGCTCCGGCCGGAGCTGCTGGTCGGGTGGACCCTCGCCAACTCCGATATCCAGGCGGCCGAGGGCGGCCAGCAGGTGGCGGACCAGGTGCGCCGGGACGTCAACGAACGCTTCCTGGAGGCGTCGCGCGGCGATGATTTCGTGGGCATCCAGACCTACGGCCGGACCGTGTTCGGCCCCGACGGAGTGGCCCCGGCTCCCGAAGGCGCGCCCACCAACGCCATGGGGGAGGAGATCTACCCGCAGGCCCTCGAGGTGACCATCCGCGAAGCGGACCGGATCGCCGGCATCCCGGTCATGGTCACCGAAAACGGATTGGCCACCGACGACGACACGCAGCGGGTGGAGTACCTCCGCACTGCCGTGGCCGGGGTCTCGGCGTGCCTCGCCGACGGCATCGACGTCCGCGGCTACATCGCCTGGACGGCCTTCGACAACTTCGAGTGGATCTTCGGTTACCGGCCCAAGTTCGGCCTCATCGCCGTCGACCGCACCACCCAGGGGCGCACGCCCAAGCCCAGCGCCCACTGGCTGGGCGGCGTGGCCCGGGCCGCCCAGGAGCGGCTCACCGCGGTGGGCTGAAACATGCCGGGCTGAAACAGCCCAAAAGAAGCACGACGGCGGTCCGCACCTGATGGTGGGGGCCGCCGTCGGCCGTGGTTAACGCCGTGCTGACATCCCTTCCGTGGGCTGCGTGTTGTAGCCCAGGTTTCGGGAGACGGCCCTGGCGGTCGCCTGGACGGCCGGCGCCAGCACGTTCGGGGGAGTGGCGCCGTCGGGAACCACTATGGACAGTGCCGCGGCGACGGATCCCTCGGCGTCGAAAATCGGCGACGCGACGGAGACTGTCCGGGACGGCGCGGACCTCCTGATCATGGCGACGCCGGTGCGCCGGACGTCGGACAGCGTCCGCCGCAGCTGCCCCTCCGGCATGGCGTCAACGCCGGCTTCGGCGTCCGGCGGCTGCCGGATGACCGCTTCCTGGAATCCCGCATCGGCGCCGGCCAGCAGCACCAGGCCCACCGCCGTCGTACGCAGCGGCGCGCGGCCGCCCACCCGGTACGCCACCTCGGTGGCCTCCTTTGAGGACAGGCGCTCGATGAGCACGGCCTCGTTCTTGTCCCGAACGGCCAGCAGCACGTGGTGCCGGGTGACGGCAAAGAGGTCCTCGAGGTAGGGCAGGGCGATCTCCCGGACGCCGTGCCCGCGGGGGGACAGGGACGCCACCTCCCACAGCCGCACGCCCACCACGTAGCGCCCGTCCTCGAGCCGTTCCAGGGCGCCCCACGCCACCAGCCGGGCGATGAGGCGCAGGGCCGTCGGAGCCGGCATACCCGCATAGCGGGCCATTTCTGACAGCGTCAAAGCCCGACGGCGGTCGGTAAAGACGGCGAGCAGGCTCAGTGCCCGGTCAATCACCGGTTCGCCCTGTTTGGGGCGCTTGCCGCGCTGCGGGGCCGTTTCTTCCTGTCCTGCTTCAGCCGTCACCGGGGTCCTTTCGTCAAGCCGTGGAGTGACCAGCACCACAATAGCGTTTCAACCAATGAAATTACCGTGGGGTCCGTGAGGCCGTCCCAACGATTCTTGAAGAAGCCGGTCACCGGAAGCCATCTGACGAGAGGGCGCCGACCGAACGGCCCGCGATGCGGTCGATGCAGACCGCACCGGGCTCCCCCCAGATGTTGATTCCCGTTCGTCATCGAGAATGCAAAGGCGCACACATGAAACTCCTTTCCACCCCCGCCCGCCGGAGCGCGGCCGTCCTGGCCGGTGCGCTCCTCCTCACCCCGCTGACCGCCTGCGGCGGCGGAACCCAGGCCGCAACCGCCGTCGACAAGAGTGCGCTGACTATCGCGGTCGACAGCGACAGCGCTTCCTTTGGGTTCGATCCGCTGCGTGTTGCCGACGCGCAGCGCCAGTTCTTCGAGGGCCTCTACGAGAACCTCATGACCCTGCAGCCGGACGGGTCCGTGGCACCGGGCCTGGCCAAGGAGTTCAGCTACAGCGCGGACAACACGGTCCTGACGCTGACCCTCAAAGAGGGCGTCACCTTCACGGACGGCTCCACCCTGGACGCGGCACTGGTCAAGGCGAACCTCGACCGACGCAGCGACCCGGCGCTGAGTGCCTACTCTGCGATTGCCAAGGGCGGCGCGCAGGAAGTGACCTCGGTGACCGTCGCCGGCCCCACGAAGGTGGCCATCAAGTTCGCCAAGCCGCAGCCAGGGTTCGAAAAGAACCTCACCGGCACCATGGGCATGATCGTCGGCAAGACCGCCGCCGCCAAGAGCGCCAGCCTCGCCACCACCCCGGATGGCTCGGGCCCGTACACCCTCGACGCCACCGGGACGGTCAAGGGCAACAAGTACGTCTTCACCAAGAACGGCAAGAGCGCCGACGCCGCCAAGTACCCCTACACCAAGATCACCTTCAGCGTCATCCAGGACCCCCAGGCCCGCGCCAACGCCCTCGTCTCCGGGCAGGCCGACGTGGCCATGCTCACCTCTCCCACGGTGGACTTCGCAAAGTCCAAGGGCCTCGGCGTGTCCCAGATCGGCGGCACCCTGCACACCATGGTCTCCTTCGACAAGATCGGCAAGACCGCGCCGGCCTTTGCCCAGGAGAAGGTCCGCCAGGCGTTCCAGTACGCCATCAACCGCCAGGCCCTCGTGGATGCCCTGCACAAGGGGGACGTTGCGGCGTGGAACGCCCTGCCCAAGGACTCGGCCGGCTTCACCGAGGAACTGAACACCCGGTTCGCCTACGACCCGGCCAAGGCCAAGAGCCTCCTGGCTGAGGCAGGCTACGCCAGCGGTTTCGAGTTCACCATTGTGGGCAGCGCCGAAACCCAGACGGACCTGCAGGCCGTCCAGAAGGACCTGGCCGCCGTCGGAATCAAGATGAACATCAAGATGGCCACCTCCACGGACGAAGCCTTCGCGGCCGTGGCAACCACGCCCCTCGGCTATGCCGCGCTCGGCTGGGACAACCCGGTGGGCCTGATGTACGGCGTCGTGCTGAACGGATTCACCAACGTGCAGAAGGCCACCGATGAGCAGCTGAGCGCCGCCACCGGCGAGGCAGCAGCCGCGAAGGACGATGCCGCAAGGAAGACCGCGCTGACCAAGCTGAACACGCGTCTGGTGGAATCCGGCTGGATGATCCCGCTCTACGAGTCCCTCACCAACCAGGGCTACAACACCAAGAAGGTCCAGCAGGTGAAGTTCGCCGGCACCAACGCCTACCCGCTGCTGTCCTCCTACGCCCCCGCCAACTGATCCATCCACCGGCCGGAGGTCTTCCCCGCACGGAAGACGTCCGGCCGGACACCTGACCAATGGAGGTCTTCCCATGGCAATGTTCATCGCCAAGCGCCTGCTGATGGCGTTCGCCACCGTGCTGGTGGTCGCGGTGCTGGCATTCCTGCTGGTCCACGCCATGCCCGGCAGCCCGGGCGCCGTGTCACTCGGTGCAGGCGCGGCGCAGGACGCCATCGACGGGGTCAACCAGCGGCTCGGCTGGAACGATCCCCTCGTGGTCCAGTTCTTCCGCTGGCTCGGCGACGCCGTCCAGGGCAACCTCGGGACCTCCCTGATTGACGGAAGGTCCGTCAGCGCCGACCTCGCCAGCCGGCTTCCGGTCACGGCATCACTCGCCGCCGGGGCCACGGTGCTCAGCGCCGTCCTCGGGATCGGACTGGGCGTCACCGCAGCCGTGCGCGGCGGCCTCCTGGACCAGGTGATTGGAGGTTTCGTCGGTCTCCTGGTGGCCCTGCCCGCGTTCTGGATCGGCATCATCTTCGTCTACCTGTTCGCGGTCCAGTCGTCGGTGTTTCCCGCCACCGGCTACGTTCCCTTCGACGTTTCGCCGCAGGACTGGGCGCTGTCCCTGGCGCTGCCCGTCATCACCCTGGCCGTCGGCGGCGCGGCCTTCATCGCCCGCCAGACCAGGGCCTCCATGCTCGAGGCACTGCAGCAGGAACACATCCGCACCCTGCGGGCCACTGCCACCCCCACGTGGAAGATCCTCTACGTCCACGCGCTGCGCTACGCCAGCCTGCCCATCGTTGCCGGCATTGCCCTGCAGTTCATTGGCCTGTTCGGCGGCTCCGTCATTGCGGAGCAGCTGTTCGCGATGCCGGGCCTCGGCCAGGCCGTCCAGTCCTCCGTCAACACCCATGACGCCCCGGCGGTCCAGGGCGTGGTGGTCATCGCCACTGTCGTGGTGGTTGCCGTGAACCTGGTGCTCGAACTCGCCACCAAATTCCTTGACCCGAAGTTGCGTGCCTCATGATCCCCTCCATTGCGCCCACTGCAGCCCCGCGGAAGACCGTCCTGGCGAAGTTCTCCGGGCACCGCCTCCTCGCCTCTCCCGGCGGCCTCGCCGGTACGGTCTGGCTCGCCGCCCTGGTGGCCGCCTCCCTCACCGCATCCTGGTGGCTGCCGTACAAAACCGAGGACCAGGACTTCACCGCCGTCCTCGCCGGCCCCACCGCCGTCCACTGGCTGGGCGCGGACGAACTGGGCCGGGACCTGCTCAGCCGTATTTTCGCCTCAGCAGCCGGAACGTTGGGGACGTCGTTCATCACGGTGCTTGTCGGCGTCGGGCTTGGAACCATCCTGGCCATGACCGCCGCTGCCGCCGGCGACCGCGCCGAGGGGGTCATCAGCCGGGTCACCGAAATCATGATGTCGCTGCCCGGCACCGTCATCATCCTGGCCGTCATCGGAGCTGTCGGGACAAACATCCCGCTGATCATGGCCATTCTCGGCGTTCTCATTTCCGCCGGCATCTACCGGGTCATGCTGGGCCAGGCCAAGTCGCTGCAGTCCCAGCTTTATGTTGACGCGGCCAAGGTCGACGGCGTCGGCACACTGGGCATCAGCGTCCGCCACGTGCTCCCTGGCCTGACCAACACCATCGTGGTGCAGTCGGCCCTGATCTTCGCCGTCGGCATGCTGATCCAGGCGGGCCTGGCGTTCATCGGCTTCGGCCCGCCCATCCCCGAGCCGAGCTGGGGCGGCATGATCCAGAGCGCCTCCCAGCACGTCTACGACGCGCCCTGGCTCATGGTTCCCAGCGGCGCGGTGCTGGCCCTGACTGTCCTTTCCGCCAATGCGATCGGCAACGCCCTGGGCAAGTCCCCGAACGCTGCCGCATCACACCTGCCCTCGGCGGCCATCCGGCGGAAACGCGCCGCGGATGCGGCAGCAGCCGCTGCCGCCGCGCCTCCGGTGGATGATGCGCCCGGCGCCGGCCAGCTCAGCGTCCGCGGCCTTTCGGTAGCGGTCGACGGCGGCACCCCGCTGGTCACGGACGTCTCCTTCGACGTCGAAGCCGGCACCGTCCTCGGACTGGTGGGGGAGTCGGGCTGCGGCAAGACCATGACCGCACTGTCCCTGCTGGGGCTGCTGCCGTCGGGTGTCTCCGTCGCCGGCGGACAGATCCTGTGGAACGGCCGGAACCTGGCCGCCGCCACGGAAAAGGACCTGGAAGCCGTCCGTGGCCGGGACATCGCACTGATCTCGCAGGAGCCCATGCGTGCCCTCGACCCCATGTTCACGGTGGGCTACCAGCTGACCGCCGCCATCCGCCGGCTCCGCTCGGTGGGCAAAGCTGATGCCCGCGGGGAGGCCCTCAGCCTCTTGGAGAAGGTGGGCATCGTTGACGCCCGGCGCATCCTGAAGGCCTATCCCCACCAGATCTCCGGCGGCATGGCCCAGCGCGTGGCCATCGCCCTGGCCCTGTCCGGGAAACCGCGGCTGCTGGTGGCCGACGAGCCCACCACCGCCCTCGACGTCACGGTCCAGGCCGAGATCCTCTCACTGCTGCGCTCGCTGGTGAAGGACACCGGCATGTCCGTGGTGATGGTGACGCACGACCTCGGCGTTGTCGCGGACATCTGCGACAACGTGGCCGTCATGTACGCGGGCCAGGTGGTGGAGAGCGGCCGGACCGCCAACATCCTGGACAACCCGCGCCACCCGTATACGCTCGCGCTGCTGGCCGCGGACCCGCACGCCAACACTGCCGACGACATGCCGGAACGGCTGGCCACGATCAAGGGACAGGTCCCGCAGCCCAAGGACTGGCCCACCGGCTGCCGCTTCGCCGCCCGCTGCCAGTTCGCCGGATCCGCCTGCACCACCCCCGTTCCGCTGCTGCCCTCCGGCTCGGAAAACGGGGAGGTCCGCTGCGTCAAGGCGGATGAGCTCGCCGTGGAGGGCCTGGCCTGGGTCGCCACCGAAATGCCCGCACACCGCGTACTTGAGATCGCTGAAAAGGACATGGCATGAGCATCAGCACCGTAGAACGCGAGGACGCCGAAGCAGTCCTGCCAGCCCCGGCCATTCTGGAGGTCAAGGACCTGGTGGTCCGCTACGGCCGCGGCCGTAAGGCGGCCTCGGCGCCCGCCGCCGTCGACGGCGTGAGCTTCACCATCCGCCCCGGCGAAACCGTGGGGCTGGTGGGGGAGTCCGGATCGGGCAAGTCCACCATCGGCAAGGCCATCCTTGGGCTGCAGACGGTGTCCGGCGGCTCCATCAGCTTCCAGGGCAGCGACATCACGCACGCCAACACGGCGAGGCGCCAGGACCTCGGCGGCGACCTGCGGGCCGTGTTCCAGGACCCCAACTCGTCGCTCAACCCGCGCAAGACCGTCGGCGCCTCGCTGGCCGAACCGCTGCGCGTCCGCGGCATCTCCGCCGCAGAGGCGCGGACCCGGGCCGAGGAGATGCTGGAACGGGTCGGACTTCCGCGCGACGCCGTGGACCGCTACCCCAGCCAGTTCTCCGGCGGCCAGCGCCAGCGCATCTCCGTGGCCCGTGCCCTGATCTGCGAACCGAAGCTCGTGGTGTGCGACGAGGCTGTGAGCGCCCTGGACCTCTCCACCCAGGCCCAGGTGCTGAACCTCCTCGCCGACCTGCGGGACGAACACGGCCTCAGCTACCTGTTCATCGCCCACGACATCTCCGTAGTCCAGTTCCTCGCCCAGCGGGTGGTGGTTCTCTACCGCGGCCAGGTCATGGAGAGCGGACCGGCCGCAGCCGTCACCGAAAACCCGAAGCACCCGTTCACGCAGGCCCTCGTGGCGGCGTCCCCGGTGCCGCGCCCCGCGGAGCAGGCCGAACGCCGGAAACTGCGGGAATCGCTCGGTGTCCGGACCGCTGCAGCTGTGGCTGCATCGGCAGGAGGCTGCCCCTTCAGCCAGCGCTGCCCGCTTGCCACCGAGCTCTGCACCGCCGAACGCCCCGCCCTGCGGCGGGCAGGCGAGTCCGACGTCGCGTGCCACTACGCCTGACCTGCCGTTCGCAGTTTCACCCCCCCAGACAGGAGTGCTTCGTGACCTCAGAGTCCCTTGCCGCCGCTGACAGCACCGTCACGGCCGATGGCTTTGCCTCGAAAACAGCGGCGATGCTGCCGCGCCGCGTGCCCACCCCGCCGCCGTTCCCCGCCTTCCAGACGCCCGGCACGCCCGAGGAAGTCTCCGAGCACTCGCTGCTGCACCGGGAGTTGAACTACGCGATCGCCGTCGGCTTCCGCCGGCTCTCCATGGACGTCTGGCTGCCGCGCAACACCAGGGACGCCCGCGTCCCGCTGGTGGTCTGGATCCACGGCGGAGCGTTCCAGCTGGGTGACCGCCGGGAACTGCCGCCCACCTTCCAGCCCAATTCGGTCTTCCGCCTGCTAAACGAGGCCGGAATCGCCTGCGCCACCGTGGATTACCGGCACGCGCTGGAGGCTCCCTTCCCGGCCCAGCTGCACGACATCAAGGCGGCGGTCCGGTACCTGCGCGAACACGCTGAGGTGCTGGGCATCGATCCAGAACGCATCGGCGCCTGGGGCGAATCGGCCGGCGGCCATCTTGCCGCACTGCTTGGCCTGACCGGGAGCCGGGAGGACCTTGAGGGCGGACTGGGCGTCCAGGGGCAGCCGAGCTCGGTGACCGCCGTCGTCGATTTCTACGGCGTTTCCTCGCTGACCCGGATGCCGCCGATGGAGGCGACCACCAGCTTCATGAGCGGCGCGCTGCTCGCGGCCGTGCCGGACGGCGTGTCCCTGGAACCGGGGCCCATGCTGGTGGGCAACTCGCACGATCCGGCCCTGCTGGATGCCGCCAGCCCGCTGGGCTACGTCACCCCGGACGCGCCGCCGTTCCTGCTGATCCACGGCGACAGTGACGGCCTGGTCCCGCTGTCCCAAAGCGAGCTCCTGGCTGAGGCCCTGGCCGGCGCCGGCGCACAGCAGGAACTCATCACCGTTGAAGGCGGCGACCACTGCTTCTTTTTCGCCGAGGACCAGCTGGACCGCATTCTCAGCACCGCAGTGTCCTTCTTCGCACAGGAACTGACCACGCCATGAAGGAATTGACCACGCCATGACATCTACTTCAGGAGCCGCTCCGATGACCACCCCTTCCGCCCTCCGTTTCGAGCACCACGAGGAGCCGTTCGGCATTGGCGAGGACCGGCCCCGGCTGTCCTGGCAGGTCCGCACCGGTGCCCCGGGCTGGGTCCAGGCGGCGTACGAACTGGAGCTGGGCCCGGACGCGTCCAGCCTCGTGAGCTACGGGCGCGTGAACTCCGCCGGGCAGCACCTGCAGCCCTGGCCCGCACGGCCGCTGGGCAGCCGCGACCGTGTTGCTGCCCGGGTCCGCGTCTGGGGCAACGACGACGGCGGCCCCTCCGAGTGGAGCCCCGTGGCCTGGGTCGAGGCAGGGCTGCTGGACGCGGCCGACTGGCAGGCGTCCATGATCCGGCCGTCGTGGGGCGAGGACAGCATGTCCGACGAACCCGCGTCCCGCATCAGCACCACCTTCGAGCTGGACGGCAATGTTTCCTCGGCCCGCCTGTACGCCAGTGCCCACGGCATCTACGTCGCGTCCATCAACGGCCGCCGCGTGGGACGGGACCTGCTGGCACCCGGCTGGACGAGCTACCACCACCGCCTGCGCTACCAGACCTACGACGTGGCGGACTATCTCCTGCCGGGCACCAACGTGATCGGCTTTGAGGTGGCCGACGGCTGGTGGCGGGGCAATCTCGGCTTCCAGGAGAAACGCAACAAGTACGGCAACCGCACCGCAGTGATCGGCCAGTTGGAAGTCGTCGACGCCGATGGCCACATCACCGTGGTGGGCACCGATGAATCGTGGCTGGCGGGGCGCGGTCCAGTGCTGTCCGCAGATCTCTACAACGGCGAAACCTACGACGCGCGGCTGGCGGACGCCGGCTGGGCGGGAAGCGGCGGGGGACTGGAGCCCGTCGCCGTCGAAGACTTTGACACCGCCCTCCTGGTGGCCCCCGACGGGCCGCCGGTCCGCGCCACGGAAGAGCTGCCCGTCCGGGAAGTCCTGACCACCCCGTCCGGGCAGACCATCCTGGACTTCGGCCAGAACCTCGTGGGGCACGTGCGCTTCCGCGTGCGCGGCGAGGCAGGCACCGAGGTGGTGCTGCGGCACGCCGAGGTGCTGGAACACGGCGAACTGGGCGTGCGCCCGCTGCGGGTGGCCAGGCAGACCGACACTTTCATCCTGCGCGGGACCGGCGAGCCTGAATCCAGCGCAGAGGAGCAGTGGCAACCCGAATTCACCGTGCACGGGTTCCGCTACGTCGACGTGAGCGGCTGGCCGGGTGAGCTGGATCCGGAAGCCTTCACCGCCGTCGTCGTCCATTCCGAACTCAAGCGCACCGGCTTCTTTGAATGCTCGGAGCCCATGCTGAACCAGTTGCACGCCAACGTGGTGTGGGGCATGCGGGGCAACTTCGTGGACGTGCCCACCGACTGCCCGCAGCGCAACGAGCGGCTGGGCTGGACCGGGGACTTCCAGGTCTTCGCCTCCACCGCGGCCTTCCTGTACCGGATTCCCGGCTTCGCGACGTCCTGGCTGAAGGACCTGGCGGTGGAACAGGGAACCGACGGGCCGCCGCCGCTGGTGGTGCCCGAGGTGACGTTCGACAAGCCGCCGTTCCCCACCCGGCCCGTGATGGCAGCCTGGGGCGACGCCGCAGTGCTGGTCCCCTGGGTGCTGTACCAGCAGACGGGGGACCTTGAATTCCTGCGCCGGCAGCTGCCCGGAATGGCGGCGTGGCTTGCCGCGGCGGCAGAAGCCGCGGGGCCCGAACTGCGGTTCGAGCAGGGCTTCCAGTTCGGCGACTGGCTGGACCCGGCGGCGCCGCCGAACGAGCCCGGTGCCGCCAGGACGCCGTGGCAGCTGGTGGCCCAGGCCTACCTGGCCCACTCGGCGTCGATCGCGTCGCAGGCGGCGGCCGTGCTGGGGGAGGACACGGAGTCCGCCCGCCTGCGCAGCCTGTCGGACCAGGCCCGGGCCGTCTTCCGCAAGGTGTACATCGCCGCCGACGGCACTCTCGACCCTGCCACGCAGACCTCCTACGCGCTGGCGCTGCGCTTCGGGTTGCTTGAGCCGGAGGAGCAGGCCGCCGCCGGCGTGCGGCTGGCCGAAACTGTGGCTGGCGACGGTTACAGGATCGCCACCGGCTTCGTCGGCACGCCGCTGGTCACCGACGCGCTGAGCGACGAAGGCCAGGTGGAAGCGGCGTACCGCCTGCTGCTCCAGACCGAGTGCCCGTCCTGGCTGTACCCCGTCACCATGGGCGCCACCACCATCTGGGAGCGCTGGGATTCCATGCTTCCCGACGGCACCATCAACGCCGGCGAGATGACGTCCTTCAACCACTACGCGCTGGGAGCCGTGGCCGACTGGATGCACCGCACCGTCGCGGGGCTGGCCCCTGCCGACCTCGCGTACCGGAAAATTGCGGTCCGGCCGCTGCCCGGCGGCGGACTCACCTGGGCGGCCGCCCGGCACGAAACCCCTTACGGCGAGGCGGCAGTGCGCTGGGAGCACGACGGCGGGACGTTCGTCCTGTCGCTCACGGTGCCGGCCGGTTGCACCGCCTCGGTGTACCTCCCGGACGGCTCCGAGGCCATGGAAGTCGGGTCCGGAACGCACTCCTTCAGCTGTGGACCCGGCCCCGTTGCGGGGACCCCCCGGAGCCCGCAACTGTCGGTGCTGCCGTGACCCTGGATCCGGAGCTGGCCGCGCTCCTGCACCACATGGCAGGGGTGGAATCGGTCCCCGGGCTCCTCACCGAGCCGGGCGGGGCGGGGCGTCTCGACGCGTTTTGCGGCGGCCTGCTGCCGTACAGCCCGCCGGACGTTCCGCTCCGCGACCTGGCGGTGCCGGGCCCCAACGGCCCGGTCCCGGTCCGGATCTATGGCGGCCGCCCGGAGGGCGGGCAGCCGGGAAGCGCGGCTTTCCACGGCGGCACGGGCGACGGCGGGTTGCCCGCCCTGGTCTGGATGCACGGCGGGAACTTCGCGGTTGGCGGCCTGGACATGCGCGAGTCCGACCAGTTGGGACGGGAAGTCGCGGCCCGGAGCGGCGGCGTGGTGGTCTGTGTCGGGTACCGTCTGGCCCTCGACGGCGTCCACTTCCCGGTTCCGCATGAGGACGTGCTGGCAGCATGGTTCTGGACGCTGGCGCACGCCCGGGAACTCGGCGTCGACCCGTCCAGGGTCTGCCTGGGCGGGGCAAGCGTCGGCGGGAACCTGGCCGTTGGCGCGGCACTGTATCTGGTGGATGCGGACCTTCAGCTGCCGGCCAAACTGCTGCTCGCATACCCGTTACTGCACGGTGAACTCCCGGCTGAACCATGGCCGGACCTTCCCGCCATGGACCGGATGCCTCAGTTTCTGCGGTTCTCTGACGAGGACTGCCGGGACATGCTGGAGAACTACATCGGCGGACCTTTGGCCATGGCATCCTCTTACGCCATGCCCGGGCACGCCGACCCGGCCGGGCTGCCGCCGGCCGCTGTGCTCGCCTGCGAGTACGACGACCTCCGTTTCTCGGCCGAAGCCTTCATGGACGGGCTGCGTGCCGCGGACGTGGAAGTCAGCCACCGGCTGGAGGAAGGGGCCTTCCACGGCTACCTCAACCATTCCGCGGCGCTCGGTCTGGTGCGGCAGGGATTGTCCTTCCTGGCCGCCGAACTGGAGTCGGCAAAGCCGTTTCAATGATTGAAATGACCCCTGCAGGCTGTACTCCTGATCCGACAGTCTTGGAGGGACAGGCCGGGCCAACGAGGAACCGGCAGAGGCAGCAAAGGAGCCGATGATGACGGAAGGCCGTGTGCTGAAAGGCGTGGAGTTCGCCCGCACGGATGGTCCCGGCTCCCGCCCACTGCTGCTGGACCTGTACCTCCCGGAGCCTGCCGGCAGCGGGGCCGAAAACCGGCCGGGCGCAGCGGAACCGCTCCGGCCGGCCATCGTCCACTTCCACGGCGGCGGCTGGCGCGTTGGTGCGCGGTCTTCCCTGGGGCCCGTCACGGACGGCTTCGGGCTCACACCCTTCGAGGTCCTGACTGAAGCCGGCTTCGTCGTCGCCTCGGCGGACTACCGGCTGAGCGCTGAGGCGGTCTACCCGGCCCAGCTGCACGACGCCCAGGCCGCGGTCCGCTGGCTGCGGGACCACGCGGCCAGCTATGGCGTGGACCCCAACCGGATCTACGCCTGGGGCGACTCCGCCGGCGGCCACCTGGCCAGCCTGGTTGGCCTCATTGGCGGTGACAGCCGCGTCGCGGCGGTGGCTGCCTGGTACCCGCCCACGGACCTGAACCGGATGGGGGAGCAGGCCCTGCCCGACGCGGTCGCGCGGGCCAGCGACCACGGCTCCCGGGAAGAACAGCTCATCGGCGCCGTCCTCGCGGAGGAGCCGCAGAAGGCGGCGGCCGCGAGCCCCGTCAGCTACGTCGGTCCGCATGCCCCGCCCTTCCTCCTGGTTCACGGCACAGCGGACCGGTTCGTCCCCGCCGCCCAGTCCGAAACCCTGGCCGCCGAACTGGAAAAGGCCGGGGCCGCCGTCGAACTTCTTCTTCTCGACGGAGCGGACCACATGTGGTCCCTGCCCGACGGCAGCCCGGCCGCGGCGGAGAAGGCACTGGCCGCCACCGTCAGCTTCCTCCGCCGGCAATCCGGCATCCCCTGAGTTTTCACAACACCCCGCAACGGTGATGCCTCGCCTGAGGCTTTATTTGCCGTGCCCTCCGACCGACACCCGCCCCGGGCGAACCTGAAAGGCCCTCCATGCAGTACATAGGCATTAATCACGACGGCGACACGTGGGCAGCCGCCCTGAACGGCACCATGGTGTTCCCGCTGGCTCCCGTCACGGACTTCTGGGCGGACGCCGATGGGTGGCAGGAGAAGGCGCGTTCCCTGACTGCGGACGGCGGTCAGTGCTTTGAGCGGAGCACCGTCACCGAAGTTCCCCTGGTTCCGGCGTCTGCCCGCGTCATCTGCGTCGGGCTCAACTACAAGGCGCATGCGGCGGAAGGCAGCTACAAGGACCAGGAACTGCCGCCGCACCCCACCCTGTTCGGGCGATGGACCGCTTCACTTTCGGTCGGCAACGTCCCCGTCCCGGTGCCGGGCGGCGAGGCAGGCCTGGACTGGGAGGGCGAAGTAGCTGCCTACATCGGCAAGCGTGCGGAGTCCGTGACCGAGGACCAGGCCGCGGTGGCCATCTTCGGCTACTCCACCTTCAACGACCTCACGGCCCGGCGCGCCCAGAAGCTGACGTCGCAGTGGACCCTGGGCAAGAACGGCGACTTCACCGGCCCGCTGGGGCCGCTGGTCAGCCGTGACGAGGTGGGCGACCTGCGCGACGGCCTCGAAGTCCGCACCCGGGTCAACGGCACCGAGGTCCAGCACGGCAACACGCGGGACATGATCTTCTCCGTGCCCGCCATCATCTCGCTGATCAGCCAGACGTTTACGCTGCACCCCGGCGACGTGATCGCCACCGGTACCCCCGAGGGCGTCGGCTACGCACGCACGCCGCAGTGGCTGCTGCAGCCGGGCGACACCGTTGAAGTTGAGATTGAGCGGCTGGGCACCCTGGTCACTCCCGTCGGCGAACCGTCCCTCCGGGCGAGGGCCTGATGACCGCCGTCGATCATGCCGGGCTTGCGGACCTGCCCGGACACGTCCCGGTCCTGATCTCCGGGGGAGGGCCCAGCGGGCTCTTCCTGGCCCTGGACCTGGCCGGCCGGGGCATCCGCAGCACGGTCATCGAGCCCCGCACGCAGATCGACCCGGACAGGCCGCGCGCCAAGACCACCAACGCCCGGACCATGACGCATCTGCGCCGGCTGGGCCTTGCCGGCACGCTCCGTAAGGCGGCGCCGCTGCCGGTGGGTTTCGCGCAGGACGTCATCTTCTGCTCGGCGCTGACCGGGCGCGAGATCCGGCGCTTTCCCAACGCGTTCCAGCTCGACTCCGGCCGCTACGGGCCGCAGCCCGAATGCGGCCAGCAGGTGCCGCAGCCGGTGCTGGAGGCCGTGCTCCGGGAAGCCGTGGCGGCGTCTGCACATGCCACCCTGCTCACCGGACTGCGGGTGGAGGAATTCGCTGCCCGCCCCGACGGCGGGCAGCGGGTGACGGTTGCCGACGCCTCCGGGCACCGCACCGCCGTCGACTGCGCCTTTCTGGCAGGGGCCGACGGCGGCTCCTCCACGGTCCGCCGCGGCCTGGGCCTCCGGCTGGAGGGGGAGTCCGCCGCCCTGTCCAACATCAGCATCCTCTTCCGCTCCCGGGACCTCGGCTCCGCCATCACGCTGGACCCCGCCGTCCAGTACTGGGTGCTGGGGCCGGACGCGGCGGGCATGGTGGGACGGATGGACCTTGACCACACCTGGTGGGCCATCATCCAGGGCGTCAGCGATGGATCAGATCTTGATCCGGCCGCCCTGGTGCGGTCCCTCGTGGGCACGGACGTCGACGTCGACGTGATCGCCACGGATCCCTGGACAGCCCGCATGCTCCTGGCCCCGTCCTACGGCACGGACACGGTGTTCCTGGTGGGGGACGCGGCGCACCAGAACCCGCCGTGGGGCGGCCACGGCTTCAACACGTGCATCGGTGACGCCGCCAATCTGGCCTGGAAAATCGCCGCCGCCTCCGAGGGGTGGGCAGGACCGGGACTGCTGGAGAGCTACGGGCTGGAGCGCCGGCCCGTGGCAGACCGGACCATCCGCGACGCTGCGGCCAACGGAAAGGCGCTCGCCTACCACTTCGCCGATCCCGCCCTGATGGCTGACGGAGTCGCGGGGGAGGCCGCCCGGGCCGGCGCCCACGACGCCCTCGCCGTCAAGCAAAGCGAGTTCGATTCGCTGGGCCTGGTCCTCGGCTACAGCTACTCCGCCTCCCCGCTGGTGGTCCCCGACGGCGCACCCGTTCCGGCCGAGGACCCGATCCGTTACGTGCCCTCGGCCAGTCCCGGCGCCCTGTTGCCGCACGCCTGGCTGGACGGCGGCGCCTCCCTCTACGACACCCTCGGGGAGGGCTTTTCGCTGCTCGTGGACGCTGCCGTTCTCGACAAGGCGGGCGGTGTGCCGCCGGAGCACCTCTTTGCCCCGGTGCTTGCTGCGGCTGCCGGCCACGGTATCCCGGTGACCGTTACCGCCGTCGGGCCTTCCGACGTCGGGACGCCAATGGCGGAACTGTGGGCCGCCGATGCCGTCCTCGTCCGCCCGGACCAGCACGTCACCTGGCGCGGGTCGTCCGCGGAATCGGCGGCCGCAGCCCTGGCAGTCGCTGCCGGCTGGAGCACCACCAACTCATTCGAGCACCTGAAGGAGGGCACCAATGCCGGCGCCGTCGTTTCGTGATTTCCTGTACGCGCCCCACCACCCGCGTGTGGCGCGCCTGCGCGGCCTGGACGCGCGCGCCTACGCCGAGGAGGCCAAGACCGACTCATTTGCCGGCCCCATGATCGAGGGCTGGCAGAAGCTCTACCCGGAACCTTTCGTCGGTGTGACGAACGACGGCGTCGTCCGCCCCGGCCTGTTTCACCTCGCCGGGGCGCGCCCCGGGGAAGAAGCGCCGACGGCGGAGATGGTGGCCGCTGCGGGCAAGCTCCTGGCGGTTGCTTCCGCGGAGCAGCGGGACCGGCTGAGCTACGCGGTGGACGCCCACGACTGGCAGAGCTGGGCCAACCCGGAGTTCATGCAGCACGATACCGGGCTGCGCCTCGAAGACCTGGACCCGGCCGTGCGCGATGCCGCGCTCGCCGTCGTGGAAGCCAGCCTGAGCCCCGAGGGGTACGTGCTGGCGCGGAATCTGATGCGGATCAACGGCTTTCTCGGCGACCTGGTGGAGCTGCCGGAGCTGATGAACGAATACAGCTACAACTTCGCCCTCTACGGGGAGCCCTCGGAAACCGAGCCATGGGGCTGGCAACTGTTCGGCCATCACCTGGCGCTCAACTGCCTCGTAGCCGGGCCCCAGCTTGTCCTGTCGCCGATGTTCCTTGGTGCCGAGCCGGATGCCATCGACGCCGGGCCGCACAAGGGCGTGAAGGTGTTCAAGGAACGCATCAGCCTGGCCCGCGACCTGATGGCATCGCTGCCCGAGCCGCTTCGGCTCGAGTCGCTCTCCTTCGCCGAAATGGTGGATCCGGCGATGCCCGAGGGCCGGCTGCACCCGGGCGACGAACGCCACCTCGCGGGCTGCTTCCAGGACAACCGGGTGATCCCCTACGAGGGCATCCGCGCTGACTCCCTGCCACCTGAATCACTGGCGCTGCTGGACCGGCTGGTGGCGGACTTCGTCGCAGCCCTCCCCGCCGGTCCCCGCGCCGCGCGGATGCGGGAAATCCGGGAGCACTACGGTGAAACCTGGTTCTCGTGGATCGGCGGCTGGCAGGGGGAGGACGCGTTCTACTTCCGCATCCAGAGCCCCGTGGCAGTCATGGAGCTGGACCACCACACGGGCGTGTTCCTCAACAACAACACCCCTGCCCCGTTCCACATGCACACCGTGCTCCGCACACCCAACGGCAACGACTACGGGCGCGCGCTGATGCGGCAGGCGGCGGCGCGCTAATAACCCCATCGGTTGCTCCGCAGGTGCCCTTTTCACCCTCGAAAACGGCACCTGCGGAGCAGTCGATGGGTCTGCCGAGTGCCAATCCGCTGAACACCAAGAGGCCCGGACTCCATGGGGGAGTCCGGGCCTCTGGCTTTGTGGTCGTGGCTGGCGATCCTGGCTATATGTCCAGCGCCGGGCGGCGCTGGGGCGGCGGGCCGACGACGGTGAGGTCCATCTCCGCCTGCGCGCGGCCGAAGCCCTCCATGTCCATGTAGGGCTCTCCGCCTTCCGTGTACATGTAGTCGTCGGTGGGCTTATTGAAGTATTCGAAGAAGCCGTTGAAGACCGACGGCGTGAGGAACCCGACCATCTGGGTGTTGTGTGAGTCGAACGCGAAGGAGTGGACGGTACCCGCCGGGGCGTGCAGGAAGTCGCCCTTGGTGAGCAGCACCTCCCGGCCGTTGGCGTAGAGCCACATGCGGCCCTCGGTGCAGAGGAAGTTCTCCGTGTGCTCTGAGTGGAAATGCAGCGGAATGTATGGGGACCTGGCGCCCTTGGTGTGGACGGCGAAGTAATTCGAGCCCGTGTTCTCCGGCCGGGAAAGGTAAGTGAACATGGTCTGGTAGCTGACCAGGCGTTCGCCTTCACCGGCACTGAGGAAGTAAGGGCTCAGTGTGGCAGGCAGTCCGGCATTCTGCTGCAGTGACGGTGCCACCCTCTCGACGTCGGGGAAGGTGATACCGAATTCGGCACCGACTTCCGCCGCCTCCCGGGAGCTCAGCCGGTGCCCGGCATGGACCGGCGGGACATGCGAATCGATGGGGGTGCCGACCCGTTCGTAGTACGCCTCGGCGCCGCCCGGAGTCATCCAGTTCAGGAAGCGCGTGTAGTGGCTGGCCATCCGGTAGGCGTGAGGTGTCCCCGGCGGAATCACGACGGAGTCACCCGGAGTCAGGATGCGGCTTTCACCCGGGAGCCACACGTGGAGGATGCCGTCAAACACGTAGAGGGTCTTGTGCTCGACGCTGTGGCTGACGAACGGGGATTCGGCTCCCATGCCGCCGGAAATGTAGGCCGCGCTGAAAATGCCGCCGGTGTCCGAGGCACGGGCGATCACGGTCACCAGCTGCCCGTCGATCTCGTACCGGGCACCCTCGCCGGAGGCCATGTAGTAAGGCACGGCCTCGCCGGGCAACACATTCGCAACCGGCAATTGCTTGTTCATTTCCTCGACGCTGAGGGTCATCGCTTCCTTCTTTCTTCGGCATCGCCGCGGGGACGTCGTTTGGACAAGCTTGGCGGATTGCCGGACTCAAGTATGCGTGGATTTCATTGGTTGAAAAGTTGCTCCGTCAGCCGGGTTCACAGCCTCCTGACAGTTTCCGAACAGCGGTGCCCTAACCTGCTGCCGGATCTTTGAGGAAGGGGCTAGGACAGATGCCCTTCCGTTCAAAGCCGTACCGCACGGCCGATCAAGGAGACAGCATGTCACGAACCAAGAGAATCACCCTCGGCATCACCGCCGGCGCGCTGGTGCTGGGCGCCGGCGTGGGGGTTACCGGAATGGCCTCAGCAGCCACCACTCCGACCCCCAGCGCAACGTCGAGCACGTCGACGGACAGCAGCGCATCGACCGACGGCTTCCGGGGCCACAGGGGCGGCGACCGCGGCCAGATCGCGGCAGACCTTGCCACCAAACTGGGTGTTGACGAAACGAAAGTGAGCGACGCCATCCAGGCGTTCCGCGAGGCCAACAAGCCGACGACGGCGCCGACCGAGGGCACCAAGCCTGACCGCACGGCCCAGGATGCGGCGCTGGCCAAATCCCTGGCCACGGCACTCGGTGTCGACGAAGCCAAGGTCACCGCGGCCCTGACGGAAATCCGCACGGCTGAGCAGGCCGAACGCGCTGCCGCGCTGAAGACCAAGCTGGACACGGCCGTCAAGGACGGCACACTGACCCAGACCGAAGCCGACGCCGTCACGAAGGCCGTCGAAAAAGGCGTGATCGGAGGTGGTGGCCACTAGAAACCAGTCCGAGGGCGGCTACACCGTCAGCCCTGAATTCACCCATGAACTGAAATCACCCATGAACTGAGAATCCCCGGGAAAGTCCCGGGGGATTTCTCGTTCCTGTCAAACGCTCCCGCACATCCCGCGGCTTCGTCCCGCGGCGCGAAGGTGAGGACGCGTTTGGGTTGACGCGACGAAAGGTGAGGACGCGTTTGGGGTTGACGCGACGAAAGGTGAGGAAGCGTTTGGGGTTGCGCGACGAAAGGTGAGGACGCGTTTGGGTTGACGCGACGAAAGGTGAGGACGCGTGTGGGGTTGCGCGACGAAAGGTGAGGACGCGTGTGGGGTTGTGCGACGAAAGGTGAGGACGCGTGTGGGGTTGTGCGACGCGTCCTCAGATCCTGCCGCTGGGTGCCAAACGCTTCCGCAGTTCCCGTCGGCCGGAGCTAGCCCCGGTCCAGGTTCACGGTCCAGCTGCCGTTGGTATTGACCGCCGAGCACTGGAATTCTGTGAGTGAGGATTTTCCGGCGGTCGGGTCAGTGTAGGAGCCAGTGGTTTGGAAGTTGCCGCTCTTCGCCTTGGCGGTGGACTTGGTGCCGGGCTGGACTTCGGCAGTGGGGTACTTCTCGGTCACGCGCATTTCGCACACCGTGTTGGCCTCGTCCAGGAGCTCCGCGGCCGCCGGCTTCGCCGCAGCATCACTGGGGGAGGCGACAGACGGGGTAGCCGTGGCAGCCGGCTGGTCCGCCCGCGGACCCGGAGCCGAAACGGCGATGGCCACACCCGCCAGAACCACCACCATGGCGGCAAGGAGGATCAGAAGCAGCCGACGCCGGGACGCGCCTTTGGGGGTGGGAGCAATGGACACGGCGTGCCTCTTTCGAAACGCTGGTCAGGCCTGGAAGTGGCAGGTACCTGGCCCTGCGGTCACCCCCATTGGCGGCGGACGTTTCTGGCAGAATAGCCGCCCGGATCGCCGCCAACAAGGCATACGGCGAGCCGGCAGTTCACTACAGCACCTTGCGGATGGTCTCCTCGAAGCTCGTCACGTGGTGCAGTGCCAGCTCGCCTGCCTTGTCCGCGTCCCCCTCGGCCACGGCCCGGAGCAGGTCCACGTGCTCGCTGATGTGGCCGCTGACCGACGGCACCTTGTCCAGCACCAGGCACCAGATGCGTGTGGCCAGGTTGTCGTAGCGGATCAGGGTGTCCTCGAGGTGTGGGTTGGCCGCGGCGCGGTAGATCAGCCGGTGCACCGTCAGGTCGTACCGCATGAGCTCCCGGGACTGGGCGGGGGTGGGTGCCAGCTCCGAGATGGCCTTGGCGACGTCCAGCAGTTCCTCGCGCATGGCGGTGTTGGCCCGTTTGGCGGCCCGGCGCGCCGCGAGCGGTTCAAGCAGTTCCCTGATTTCCGAGACGTCGGCCAGCTCCGTGAAGTCCACGGTGGTGGCGAAGGTTCCCCGGCGGGGGTAGGACACCACCAGGTGGTCCACCTCCAGCCGCTTGATGGCCTCACGCACGGGCGTCCGCCCGAAGCCGAGTTCAGCCGCCAGCTGGCCGTCATTGATGGGCTCGCCGGGGCGGATGTCCAGCATGATCAGCTTGTCGCGCAACTGCCGGTACGCAGCCTCGGCCTGGGACAGCGATTCATCCTCGGCGGGCGGCATGGCGGGAAGAGCATTCACAGCGCGGCTCCGTTCATGGGCTCCAAGCGGAAGCGAAGTGCCATTTTGCTTCCGGCTATTGACTCTGTTGTGAGCTCAATCATACCATTGACACCAACACTGATATATCAGTCCAAAGCTAAGTGGTATTTCATAAGGAGTATTCGTGGTTGAGCAGTTGAACGACCGACTTTCCGCAGTCGATCCCGAGATCCAGCAAGCCGTCGCCCGCGAGCTGGACCGCCAGCAGTCCACGCTGGAAATGATCGCCTCGGAGAACTTCGCTCCCGCGGCCGTTATGGAGGCGCAGGGTTCGGTCCTCACCAACAAGTACGCCGAGGGCTACCCGGGCAAGCGCTACTACGGCGGCTGCGAGCACGTCGACGTCGTCGAGCAGTTGGCCATCGACCGTGTGAAGGCGCTCTTCGGCGCCGAGTTCGCCAACGTCCAGCCGCACTCCGGCGCTCAGGCAAACGCTGCCGCCATGTTCGCCCTGCTGAACCCCGGCGACACCATCCTCGGGCTGGACCTGGCCCACGGCGGCCACCTGACCCACGGCATGCGCATCAACTTCTCCGGCAAGCTCTACAACGTGGTCCCGTACCACGTACGTGAATCCGACTTCCGAGTGGACATGGCCGAGGTCGAGGCACTCGCACTGGAACACAAGCCCAAGCTGATCGTGGCCGGCTGGTCCGCCTACTCCCGCCAGCTCGACTTCGCCGAGTTCCGCCGGATCGCCGATCTCGTCGGCGCCTACCTGATGGTGGACATGGCCCACTTCGCCGGCCTCGTCGCCGCAGGCCTCCACCCCAACCCGGTGCCGTACGCCGACGTCGTCACCACCACCACGCACAAGACCCTGGGCGGCCCCCGCGGCGGCGTCATCCTGGCCAAGGAGCAGTACGCCAAGAAGATCAACAGCGCAGTCTTCCCCGGCCAGCAGGGCGGTCCACTGGAGCACGTCATCGCCGCCAAGGCCGTGGCCTTCAAGCTTGCAGCAACCGAGGGCTTCAAGGAACGCCAGGAGCGCGTCCTGGAGGGCGCCAAGCTGCTGGCCGAGCGCTTCCTGCAGCCCGACGTCGAAGCCGCCGGCATCACGGTGGTCAACGGCGGCACGGACGTCCACCTGGTCCTCGTTGACCTGCGCAACTCCGAACTGGACGGCCAGCAGGCCGAGGACACGCTGCACCGGATCGGCATCACCGTCAACCGCAACGCCGTCCCGTTCGACCCCCGCCCGCCGATGGTTTCCTCCGGCCTCCGGATCGGGACCCCCGCCCTGGCCACCCGCGGCTTCGGCGCCGCCGAGTTCACCGAGGTCGCGGACATCATCGCCACGGCCCTGATCGCCTCCGCCGGTGCCAGCGCCGCCGGCACGGGAACGCTCGACGACGGCACCGCCGTCGAACTCCGCGCCCGCGTCACCGCGCTCGCCGGGCAGTTCCCCCTGTACCCCCAGCTCAGCGGCGCAGCCGAGATTGCCGCCTTTGAAAATGACATGATTGGAGCAGCCCAGTGAGCACCCACCAGCTCCCGGAGCACCCGGATTTCCTGTGGCACAACCCGGAGCCCAAGTCCTCCTATGACGCCGTGATCGTCGGCGGCGGCGGGCACGGCCTGGCCACCGCGTACTTCCTGGCCAAGAACCACGGCATGACCAACATCGCCGTCCTGGAAAAGGGCTGGCTGGCTGGCGGCAACATGGCCCGCAACACCACCATCATCCGTTCCAACTACCTCTGGGACGAGAGCGCCGCCATCTACGAGCACGCCCTGAAGCTGTGGGAAATCCTGCCCGAGGAGCTGGAGTACGACTTCCTCTTCAGCCAGCGCGGCGTGATGAACCTGGCCCACACCCTGGGCGACGTGCGCGAGAGCATCCGCCGCGTGGGCGCCAACAAGCTCAACGGCGTGGACGCGGAATGGCTGGACCCGCAGCAGGTCAAGGAACTCTGCCCCATCCTGAACATCCGCGACGACATCCGCTACCCGGTCATGGGCGCCACCTACCAGCCGCGCGCCGGCATCGCCAAGCACGACCACGTCGCCTGGGCCTTCGCTCGCAAGTGCGACGAGCTGGGCGTGGACATCATCCAGAACTGCGAAGTCACCGGCTTCGTCAAGGACGGCAACCGTGTGGTGGGCGTCAAGACCAACCGCGGCACCATCAACACCGAGAAGGTGGGCCTCTGCGCCGCCGGCCACAGCTCGGTCCTGGCGGAAATGGCCGGTTTCCGGCTCCCCATCCAGTCCCACCCGCTGCAGGCACTGGTGTCCGAACTCCACGAGCCGGTCCACCCCACCGTCGTCATGTCCAACCACGTCCACGTGTACGTCTCCCAGGCGCACAAGGGCGAACTGGTCATGGGCGCCGGCGTCGACTCCTACAATGGCTACGGCCAGCGCGGCTCCTTCCACGTGATCGAGCACCAGATGGCGGCCGCCGTCGAACTGTTCCCGATCTTCGCCCGGGCCCACGTGCTCCGGACCTGGGGCGGCATCGTGGACACCACGCTGGACGCGTCGCCGATCGTGGGCACCACCCCGGTGGACAACATGTTCGTCAACTGCGGCTGGGGAACCGGCGGCTTCAAGGGCACGCCGGCTGCCGGCCTGACCTTCGCGCACACCATCGCCACCGGCGCACCGCACAAGCTCAACAGGCCCTTCGCCCTGGAACGCTTCGAAACCGGTGCCCTGATCGACGAACACGGCGCCGCCGCCGTCGCCCACTAGCCCCGGCCCACAAGAAAGAAGACGCACATGCTGCTTATCTCCTGCCCCAACTGCGGCCAGAGGGACGAAACCGAGTTCCACTACGGCGGCCAGGCCCACGTGCCCTACCCCGAGAACCCCAACGACCTCACCGACCGGGAATGGGCCGAGTACCTGTTCTACCGCGAGAACACCAAGGGCATCTTCGCCGAACGGTGGGTGCACAGCACCGGCTGCCGGCAGTGGTTCAACATGCTCCGTGACACGGTCACGTACGACATCCAGGCCATCTACCCGATGGGGGTGCCGCGGCCAGCCGCGCCCGTCCCGCCCGCGGCTGACACCGGCACCGCAAGCACCGGCGCCGCCAGCACCACCCCCCTCAGCCCCAGCACCGCCCCGGAAGGAGCGACCAAGTGACCTCCCAGAACACGCGCCTCAGCACCGGCGGCCGCATCGACCGCAGCATCTCCTGGCTCTTCACCGTGGACGGCGAGGAGTTCACCGGACACCCGGGCGACACCCTGGCCTCCGCGCTGCTGGCCAACGGCCGCATCGCCGCCGGCAACTCGCTGTACGAGGACCGTGCCCGCGGCATTCTGGCAGCCGGCGTCGAAGAGCCCAACGCCCTGGTCCGGATCGAAGCACGGTTCCCCGGCGACGTGGCCGAGTCCATGCTCCCCGCCACCACCGTTTCACTGGTGGACGGCCTGAAGGCCGGCTACCTGAACGGCCTGGGCAAGCTGGATCCCGCGGATGACCGCGCCGAGTACGACAAGAAGTACGTCCACACCGACATCCTGGTGATCGGCGGCGGTCCCGCCGGCCTGGCCGCGGCCCGCGAAGCCGTCCGCACCGGCGCCCGCGTCATCCTGATGGATGACCAGCCGGAACTCGGCGGGTCGCTGCTGTCCGGATCCACCGCCCCCGAACTGGCGGAAACCATCGAGGGCAAGCCCGCCCTGGAATGGGTTGCCGACGTCGAGGCGGAGCTCGTCTCCGGCGCCGAAAGCACCGTTCTGAACCGCACCACCGCGTTCGGCGCCTACGACGCCAACTACGTCATCGCGGTCCAGAACCGCACCGACCACCTCTCCAGCCCGGCCGCCGCAGGCGTCTCCCGCCAGCGTATTTGGCACATCCGTGCCAACCAGGTTGTGCTGGCCCCGGGTGCCCACGAGCGTCCGCTGGTGTTCGAGAACAACGACCGCCCGGGCATCATGCTCGCCTCGGCTGTCCGAAGCTACCTGAACCGCTACGCCGTGGCCGCCGGGTCCCGCGTGGTCATCAGCACCACCAACGACAGCGCCTACGCCCTGGCGTCTGACCTGCGCGCCGCCGGCGTCAAGGTTGCGGCCGTCGTCGACGCCCGTCCCGCCCTCACGCCGGTGGCTGCCGCCGCCGTCGAAGCCGGCACCCGGGTGCTGATCGGCAGCGCGGTGGCCAACACGGCAGCTGATTCCGACGGCCGGCTGGACAGCGTCACCGTCCGCAGCATTAACGACGACGGCGAACTCACCTCGGGCATCGAAGAGATCGCCGCCGACCTGCTGGCAGTGTCCGGCGGCTGGAGCCCGCTGGTGCACCTGCACTCGCAGCGCCAGGGCAAGCTGCGCTGGGACGAGGACCTCGCCGCCTTCGTGCCGGCCACCGTGGTCCCGAACCAGCAGACCATCGGCTCCGGCCGCGGCAGCTTCGAGCTCGCGGACTGCCTGGCAGAAGGCATCTCGGCCGGAGCATCGGCGGCCATCGCCGCCGGCTTCGAATCCGCCGTCGAGCCCTCCGCCCCGGCGGAGCCGAAGGCCTCCGCCCCGACCCGCCAGCTGTGGCTGGTTCCGGGCCAGACCGGAACCCCCGACGACTGGCACCACCACTTCGTCGACTTCCAGCGTGACCAGTCAGTGGCCGACGTCCTGCGCTCCACCGGCGCCGGCATGCGGTCGGTGGAACACGTCAAGCGTTACACCTCCATCAGCACCGCCAACGACCAGGGCAAGACCTCCGGCGTGAACGCCATCGGCGTCATCGCCGCAGCCCTCCGCCAGGCCGGCGAGGCCTCCCGGGGCATCGGCGACATCGGCACCACCACCTACCGCGCGCCGTTCACCCCGGTGGCCTTCGCGGCACTGGCCGGACGCCAGCGCGGCGAGCTGTTCGACCCCGCCCGCGTCACCTCGGTCCAGCCGTGGCACGTCGCCCAGGGTGCGCTCTTCGAAGACGTCGGGCAGTGGAAGCGGCCGTGGTACTACCCGCAGAACGGCGAGGACATGGACGAAGCCGTGCTTCGCGAATGCGCCGCCGTCCGCGATTCCGTGGGCTTCATGGACGCCACCACCCTCGGCAAGATCGAGATCCGTGGCAAGGACGCCGGCGAGTTCCTGAACCGCATCTACACCAACGCGTTCAAAAAGCTCGCGCCGGGTTCCGCCCGCTACGGCGTCATGTGTCTCTCGGACGGCATGATTTTCGACGACGGCGTGACCCTGCGCCTGGACGAGGAGACCTACTTCATGACCACCACCACCGGCGGCGCCGCCAAGGTGCTGGACTGGCTGGAGGAATGGCTGCAGACCGAATGGCCGGAACTCGACGTGCACTGCACCTCGGTGACCGAACAGTGGAGCACGATCGCCGTCGTCGGACCCAAGTCCCGCGACGTCATCGCCAAGGTTGCCCCGGAACTGGCCGCCAACGGCGGGCTGGCCGCCGAAGCGTTCCCGTTCATGACCTTCCGCGAAACCACCCTCGCGTCCGGCGTGCAGGCCCGCATCTGCCGGATCTCGTTCTCCGGTGAACTGGCCTACGAAATCAACGTGCCGTCCTGGTACGGGCTGAACACCTGGGAATCCGTGGCCGCCGCCGGCGCCGAGTTCAACATCACCCCCTACGGCACCGAGACCATGCACGTGCTCCGCGCCGAGAAGGGCTACCCGATCGTTGGGCAGGACACCGACGGCACCGTCACCCCGCAGGATGCCGGCATGGAATGGATCGTCTCCAAGGCCAAGGACTTCATCGGCAAGCGCTCCTACTCCCGGCTGGACCAGCAGCGCGATGACCGCAAGCACCTGGTCAGCGTCCTGCCGGTGGACGGCTCGCTGAGGCTGCCGGAAGGAACCCAGCTGATCGAGAAGGGCATCCCGGCGAGCCCCGCCTACGGCCCGGTCCCGATGCAGGGCTTCGTGACCTCCAGCTACCACAGCGCCGCCCTGGGCCGCTCGTTCGGCCTGGCCCTGATCAAGAACGGCCGCAACCGGATCGGCGAGACCCTGGTGGCCGCTGCCGGCAACCAGCTCGTCGACGTAGTCGTGGCAGAAACCGTACTGTTTGACCCCGAAGGGACCCGCAAAGATGGCTAACACCGCAGCTTTCACAGGCATCAATGGACTCCGGGAAATCCGCCGCAGCCCAGCCTCACACCTGGCCGAAGCCTTCGACGCCGGGTCCGTGCAGGGAACAGTCACCCTCAACGAGGGCCCGTTCCAGACCATGGCCGGCGTCCGCGTGGGCCCCCGCTCCGAGGCCGGCGCCCGGATCGCCTCCGTCACCGGCGGCCTGCCGGAGCGCTCCGGCGAGGTCCGCGGCACGGAACGCGTCAGCGTCCTGTGGCTCGGCCCGCAGGAGTTCCTGGTGGTGGCCCCGGAAGACGCCCACGACTCCCTCGGCGGGGACCTGATCGGCTCCCTCAAGTCCGCCCTGGGCGACGCCGCCGGGCAGGTGGTGGACCTGTCCGCCAACCGCACCACGTTTGAACTGTCCGGCCCGCGGGCCCGCGCAGTGCTGGAGAAGGGCTGCGCCCTGGACCTGCACCCGCGCACGCTGAAGCCGGGCACCGCCCTTAACACCGAGGTGGGCAACATCCCGGTGGTCCTGTTCAAAACCGGGGAGGAAAGCTTCCGGCTGTTCCCCCGCGCCTCGTTCGCGGACTACCTGGGCCGCTGGCTGCTGGACGCCATGAGGGAGTTCGCTTCCCCCGAGGTGCCCTGATGGCGCTCAGCGCGCTGGACCTGTTTTCCGTTGGCATCGGGCCGTCGTCCTCACACACGGTCGGCCCGATGCGGGCGGCGAAGCAGTTCGCCGACGGGCTCAAGGGCGGCGGGCTGCTGAGCTCCACCACCCGGGTCCAGGCGGAGCTGTTCGGGTCCCTCGGTGCCACCGGCCGCGGCCACGGCTCCGACAAGGCTGTGGTGCTGGGCCTGCAGGGCCTGGACCCGGAGACCGTTGACACCTCCACCGCCGATGATCAGGTGGCAGCCGCCGCCCTCGACGCCGAACTACGCATCGGCGGGGACCACCGGGTGGACTTCAACTGGGACGAGGACGTGGTGCTGCACCGGCGCAAGTCGCTGCCGGCGCATCCCAACGGCATGACCTTCCGCGCCCTTGACCACGCCGGCACGGTGCTCAGCGAACGGAGCTTCTATTCCATCGGCGGCGGCTTCGTCGTTGACGGCGACGCCGACGCCGGCGCCAAGGTGGTGGCGGACGAAACCCCGCTGCCGTACCCCTTCACCACGGCGAACGAGCTCCTGGAGATCTGCAGCCGCGAAAACATGTCGATCTCCGACGTCATGCTCGCCAACGAACTGGTGTGGCGCAGCGAGGCGGAGCTCCGGCAGGAACTGCTGAAGCTGTGGGCCGTCATGCGCGAATGCGTGGACAACGGCTGCGCCGCGGAAGGCATCCTGCCCGGCGGGCTGAACGTGCGGCGGCGGGCGCCGCAGCTCTTCCAGACGCTGACGGCGGACACTGGTGTCACCGACCCGCTCCGCGCCATGGAGTGGGTGAACCTCTTCGCGCTGGCCGTGAACGAGGAGAACGCGGCCGGCGGGCGCATCGTCACCGCCCCCACCAACGGCGCGGCCGGGATCGTTCCGGCGGTGCTGCACTACTACGTCAAGTTTGTTCCGGGAGCCGACGACGACGGTGTGGTCCGCTTCCTGCTCGCGGCGGCCGCCGTCGGGATTCTGTTCAAAATCAACGCCTCTATCTCCGGTGCTGAAGTGGGCTGCCAGGGCGAGGTCGGTTCGGCCTGCTCCATGGCCGCCGCCGGTCTCTGCGAAGTGCTGGGTGGAACCCCGGAACAGGTGGAGAACGCCGCCGAGGTGGGGATCGAACACAACCTGGGGCTGACCTGCGACCCCGTGGGCGGGCTGGTGCAGATCCCGTGCATCGAGCGGAACGCGATCGCCAGCGTCAAGGCGATCAATGCCGCGCGGCTGGCCCTGCACGGGGACGGCAGCCACAAGGTGTCGCTGGACAAGGCCATCAAGACCATGCGCGAGACCGGAGCGGACATGAAAACCAAGTACAAGGAAACCTCTCGAGGAGGCCTCGCCGTGAATGTGATTGAGTGCTGAGCGATGACTGCAATTCAGACTGAGAACCGCGCCGCCGAACAGGCCGCCAACGGCGTCGAGCACGTGCTGACCCTGGACTGCCCCGAAGGCCCGGGCATCGTGCACGCCGTCTCCGGCTTCCTGCTGGAATACGGCTGCGACATCATCGACAACAAGCAGTTCGGCGACCGGTCCGAAGGGCACTTCTTCATGCGGGTGCATTTCGCGTCGGACGGCAACGAATCCACGCTGGACCAGCTGCGTGCCGGCTTCACGCCTGTGGCCGAGAAGTACAACATGAAGTGGCGGCTGGAACGGAACGGGTCCCGCCGCAAGGTCCTGATCATGGTCTCGAAGTTCGGCCATTGCCTCAACGACCTGCTCTTCCGGGCCCGCGTGGGGGAACTCCCCATCGAGGTTGTGGGCGTGGTGTCCAACCACACCGACCACCAGGCCCTCGTGGACTGGCACGGCATCCCGTTCTTCCACATCCCCGTCACCGCGGCCACCAAGCCGCAGGCGGAGGCACGGCTGCTGGAAATCGTGGACGAGCTCGACGTCGAGCTGGTGGTGCTGGCCCGGTACATGCAGGTCCTCAGCGACGACCTGGCACGGAAGCTGGACGGCAAGGCGATCAACATCCACCACTCGTTCCTGCCGTCGTTCAAGGGTGCCAAGCCGTACCACCAGGCCTACGCCCGCGGCGTGAAGACCGTGGGTGCCACGGCGCACTACGTGAACGCTGAGCTCGACGAGGGTCCGATCATCGCGCAGCAGGTGGTTGAAGTCGACCACACCTTCGGCCCCGAGGACCTGGTCGCCGCCGGGCGGGACACCGAGTGCAAGGCGCTCAGCAACGCCGTCCGCTGGCACTGCGAAGGCCGGATCATCCTCAACGGCAACCGGACCGTGGTCCTGAAGTAGCGACGCTTCCTCACATCCCGTCGCTTCAAACAGGACCCTTCCTCACGTCCTGCCGCTTCAAACAGGACCCTTCCTCACGTCCCGTCGCTTAACCCGAAACGCTCCTGCAGTTCATGTCTGCAGGAGCGTTTCGGTTTAGGCGACCAAAGGTGAGGACGCGTTTGGTGTTAGGCGACCAAAGGTGAGGACGCGTTTGGTGTTAGGCGACCAAAGGTGAGGAAGCGTTTGAGGGTCAGACGCCCAGGGCTTCGCGGAGCGCCTGGACGTGGCCCTGCGCCTTGACCTGGTACTGGGCCAGCGTGACCTTGCCTTCGGGATCCAGCACCACGGTGGAGCGGACGATGCCCTCGTGCACCTCGCCGTCGATGAGCTTCTCGCCCCAGGCGCCGTAGGCCAGCGCCACGGCGTGGTCCTCGTCGGCCAGCAGCGGGAAGGTGAGCCCGAAGTCGCCCGTGAAGTTGGCCAGCTTCTCCGGCGCGTCGGGGGAGATACCCAGCACCGCGTAGCCGGAGCCCTGGAAGGATGCCAGGTTGTCGCGGAAGTCGCAGGCTTCTGTGGTGCAGCCGGGGGTGGCGGCCTCGGGGTAGAAGTACACGATGACGTTCTTGCCGCGGTAGTCGGCCAGCGCGGTCTGCTTGCCTTCTGCGTCAAGCAGGGTGAAGTCCGGCGCCTGGGTTCCGGGCTGGAGCTTGGTGGTCAGTTTGGGGCTCATGGCATTCCTTCTGGATCTGGGTCGAGCGAAAAATCTGGTCAAGCACAATGACTGATCGGGCTGAAATGGTTAACAGCAGCCCTAGATACTGTATTCCGCCGGGCCGCGCACGGTGGCTGCGGGTCCGCAGATGAAGCGGTAGCCGCCGCCGCGGACGGTGGCGATCGCGTGCCTGCCGCCGCGCAGTTTCCGCCGGACCCGCCCCACATAGACGTCGATGGAACGGGTCGCGGCGCCGGGGCTGTCGAACGACTCCAGGAACAGCCGCAGCTCCTCCCGGTCTACGGTTCGCGAGCAGTGTTCCACGAGGTAGCGCAGCAGTTTGAACTCGACGCCGGTCAGCGGCACCCGCTCGCCGTCCAGCAGCACCTCGGATTCGGCCAGGTCCACGGCCACGCGGCTGACGTGCCCGGCCGACGGCGGGCGGTGGGTTGCGCCGCCGTCGTCCGTTTCCGGGGACTCCGGTTCCTGTTGCGAGGGGTCCGGTTGCAGGGAATCCTCCCGGGAGGACGACGGCGGCACGGGAGTTCCGCCGTCGGGCGCACCGTTGGGCGCCCCCTCCCCAGGGGACGTGCCCGGGTGCGTCCCGGCGGCGGAAGTTGCAGCTCCGGCGGCGGGCCAGTGGACTTCCGCCTCCGGAGCAAATTGAAGGGCGCGCGCCAGCACCAGCTCGGAGGCCCGGGCCAGGACCTCG
The DNA here is from genome assembly GCF_042791415.1 of Arthrobacter sp. NPDC056691. NCBI lineage: Bacteria > Bacillati > Actinomycetota > Actinomycetes > Micrococcales > Micrococcaceae > Arthrobacter > Arthrobacter sp. NPDC056691. The sequence continues at coordinate 235,986 of NZ_JBHTXX010000002.1, read as the reverse complement.
GGATCGATCTCCTGGCCTTCGGGCGGAGCTACCCAGACGGCCAGGCCGTGGGCCTTGGCGCCCCAGGGGGCGGAAGTGCCGCGCGGTGAATGGGCGTGCACAGCCACCGCGCGGCCCTCAGATGCCGCCGCGGCGGATCAGCTTGCCGCCGGGGGTCTGGCCGTCCACCACGCTGCCGCGCAGGTACGTGCGGCGGACCACGCCGGAGAGTGCCTTGCCGTCGTACGGGGTGATGGGGTTCTTGTGCTTGAGCTTGGACACGTCCACCACGAAGGCCTCGTCCTGGGCGAAGACGGAGAAGTCGGCATCGTATCCCAGGGCCAGCTGGCCCTTGTTGGAGAGGCGGGCCAGGGACGCGGGCTTCTCGGCCATCCACGACACGACCTGCTCCAGCGGGATGCCGCGGTGCCGGGCCTCGGTCCAGATCAGGGACAGGCCCAGCTGCAGCGAGGAGACACCGCCCCAGGCCACGGCGAAGTCACCGTTTTCCAGGTCCTTCAGGTCCAGCGTCGAAGGCGAGTGGTCGGAGACGATGCAGTCGATGGTGCCGTCCTGCAGGCCCTGCCAGAGGAGCTCGCGGTTGGAGGCCTCACGGATGGGCGGGCAGCACTTGTACGCGGTGGCGCCGTCGGGGATTTCCTCGGCCATGAGCGTGAGGTAGTGCGGGCAGGTCTCCACGGTGAGGTGCACGCCGTCGCGCTTTGCCGACGCGATCATCGGCAGCGCGTCCGACGAGGACAGGTGCAGGATGTGGGCGCGGGCGCCGGTCCAGCGGGCGCGCTCGATCACCTCGGCGATGGCCTTGTTCTCGGCGCCGCGGGGGCGGGAGGCGAGGAAGGTGGAGTAGTGTGCGCCGCCGGGGTGGGGCGCGTGGTCGATGGCGTGCGAGTCCTCGGCGTGGACGATCATGAGCGAGTCGAAGGACTTCAGCTCGCGCATGTCCTCTTCCATCTCGTCCGCTTCCAGGTGCGGGAACTCGTCCACGCCGGAGTGGAGCAGGAAGCACTTGAAGCCGAAGACGCCCTCGTCGTGCAGCGGGCGCAGGTCGGCCTTGTTGCCGGGAATGGCGCCGCCCCAGAATCCGACGTCGACGAACGCCTGGTCCTCGGCCACCTCGCGCTTGAGCTTGAGGCCGTCCACGTTGGTGGTGGGCGGAATGGAGTTCAGCGGCATGTCGATGATGGTGGTCACGCCGCCGGCGGCCGCGGCGCGGGTGGCGGAGGCGAAGCCCTCCCACTCGGTGCGGCCGGGCTCGTTGACGTGGACGTGGGTGTCCACGAGGCCGGGGATCAGGGTTTCGTCGTCGGCGAGTTCGATGACCTCGGCGCCCGCTAGGCCGTTGCCGAGCGGTTCCAGGGCGACGATCTTTCCGCCGCGCACGCCCACTTCACGGGCCGCGATCCCGGCGGTGGTGAGGATGCGCCGGCCCCGGATGACCAGGTCAAAGCGTTCTTCAGACATTCAGGGGCTCCTTCGTGTTAGCGCTGTCGGTCAGGTGCACGCCGATGTGCTGACCCAATTCTTCAAGCAGGCGGCCTGCTTCAGCTATACATATCTCTACATTGCCCTCCAGCGCGGTCAGGGGGTAGACCTGCCGAAAGCCGGATGTCTGCTGCTGCTGCTGCGTGAGCGTGGTGCGGCCACAGACGGCGAGCACCGGGACACCGGCCTGTGCAGCCGCCCGGGCAACGCCCATGGGCGTCTTGCCCAGCAGGCTCTGTTCGTCCAGGCTGCCTTCGCCGGTGATCACCAGGTCCGCGCCGGCCAGCCGCTCTGCCAGTCGGGTGAATTCAAGCACGACGTCGATGCCCGGCCGGCGTGATGCGGCCAGTGCCGCGATGGCAGCGTAGCCGACGCCGCCTGCCGCTCCGGCGCCCGGTGCGCTGGCGGCCTTGACGGCCCGGGGGCCGATCTCCGCGGCGAGGACCTGGACGAAGTTGGCGAGGGCGGCGTCCAGCTCGCCGACGTCGGCGGCGGTGGCACCCTTCTGCGGCCCGAAGATGGCGGCCGCGCCGTCCGTTCCGAGCAGCGGGTTGTCGACGTCGCTCGCCAGAATGAAGCGGGATTCCTCGAGCCGGGTGTCGAAGCCGGAGAAGTCGATGGTCGCCAGGTCCGCGAGGGCGGCGCCGCCCAGGGGCAGTTCGTTGCCGGCGGAGTCGAGCAGCTTCGCGCCGAGTCCCTGCAGGACTCCCGCGCCGCCGTCGGTGTTGGCGCTGCCGCCCACGCCCAGGATGATCTGCCGGCAGCCGGCGTCGAGCGCCGCGCGGATCAGTTCCCCGGTGCCCAGGCTGCTGGCAGCCCGGGCAGAGGCGGAACCCGGCCGCCCGCCGTCGTACCCGGGAAGGACAGCGAGACCTGAAGCCGCGGCCATTTCGATCACGGCCTCCCGGCCGCGGACCGCGAACTCCGCCGTCAGCGGCTGTCCGGTGGGGCCGCTGACCACGGCGCGGCGGCGGGTGAAGCCGGAGCCGACGGCGGCGTCGAGGGTGCCCTCGCCGCCGTCGGCCACGGGAATCCGCAGTACCTCAAGGGTGCCCTGTGCCTCAAGGCTGCCCGGCCCGCCCGCTGTGGCGGAGCCGTTCCGGAGCCCTGTTTCAAGGTGCCGGGCGACGTCCGGGGCGGAGAGTGAGCCCTTGAACTTGTCCGGCGCGATCACGATGCGCATTGCTTGCCTATCTTCGGTACTTTTCGGTGCGGCTGGTATGTCCCGCTGGGTGCCAGTCCTGCAGGCTGTTAGTCCTGCAGGGCCAGGATGGCGGTGGGGGCGTCGGCGGCGGTGGCGGCCAGCTCCTCGAACTCGTTCACGGCGTTGATTTCCAGGCCCATGGAGATGTTGGTGACCTTTTCCAGGATCACTTCCACCACCACGGGAACCTGGAACTCGCCCATCAGGGCCTTGGCCTTGTCGAACGCGGCCGGCATGTCCTCCGGGTTGGTCACGCGGATGGCCTTGCAGCCGAGGCCCTCAACCACCTTGATGTGGTCCACGCCGTAGCCCATGGTCTCGGGGGAGTTGATGTTGTCGAAGCCCAGGGACACGTTCTGCTCCATGTTGAAGCCGCGCTGCGACTGGCGGATCAGGCCCAGGTAGGAGTTGTTCACCACCACGTGGATGTACGGCAGGTTGAACTGCGCGCCCACGGCCAGCTCCTCGATCATGAACTGGAAGTCGTAGTCGCCGGACAGGGCAACCACGGTCTCATCCGGCTTGCCGCGCACGACGCCGAGGGCGGCCGGGGCGGTCCAGCCCAGCGGGCCTGCCTGGCCGGCATTGATCCACCTGCGGGCGCCGAACACGTGCAGCATCTGGGCGCCGGCGATCTGGGACAGGCCGATGGTGGACACGTAGGTGGTGTCCTTGCCGAAAGCCTTGTTCATCTCCTGGTACACGCGCTGCGGCTTGATCGGCACGTTGTCGAAGTTGGTCTTGCGGTGCAGGGTGGCCTTGCGCTCGGCGCACTCGGCGGCCCAGGCGGAGTAGTCCGGCAGGGAGCCGGCGGCGCGGCGTTCGCGGGCGATCTCCAGCAGGCCGTCCAGGGCGGCGCCGGCGTCGGAGGCGATGCCGAAGTCCGGGGAGAACACGCGGCCGATCTGGGTGGGCTCGATGTCGATGTGCACGAACTTGCGGCCGGCCGTGTAGGTGTCCAGGCCGCCGGTGTGGCGGTTGGCCCAGCGGTTGCCGATACCGATCACGAAGTCGCTGCGCAGGAAGTTCTCGTTGCCGTAGCGGTGGCTGGTCTGCAGGCCCACCATGCCGGCCATCAGCCCGTGGTCGTCCGGGATGGCGCCCCAGCCCATCAGCGTGGGGATCACGGGAACGTTCAGCAGCTCGGCCAGTTCCACCAGCTGCGCGGAGGCGCCGGCGTTGATGATGCCGCCGCCGGCCACGATCAGCGGGCGCTCGCCTGCCGTGAGCATGTCCAGGGCCTTCGCCAGCTGCTTGCGGCTGGCCTTGGGCTTCTCCACGGGCAGCGGCTCGTAGGTGTCGATGTCGAATTCGATCTCGGCCATCTGAACGTCGATCGGCAGGTCCAGCAGCACGGGGCCCGGGCGGCCGGAGCGCATCAGCTGGAACGCCTTCTGGAACGCGCCGGGAACCTGGCCGGGCTCCAGGATGGTCATGGCCATCTTGGTGACGGGCTTGGCGATGGACTCGATGTCCACGGCCTGGAAGTCTTCCTTGTGCAGCTTGGCCACGGGGGCCTGGCCGGTGATGCAGAGCATCGGGATGGAATCGGCCCACGCGGCGTACAGCCCGGTGATCATGTCGGTGCCGGCGGGGCCGGAGGTGCCGATGCAGATGCCGATGTTGCCGTCGGCGGCACGGGAGTAGCCGTCGGCCATATGGCTGGCGCCTTCAACGTGGCGGGCCAGCGTGTGGCGGATGCCGCCGTGGGCCCGCATGGCCGAGTAGAACGGGTTGATCGCCGCGCCGGGCAGGCCGAACGCCTCGGTGGCGCCCTCCTTTTCCAGAATGGCGACGGCAGCGTCTACGGTGCGCATCTTCGTCATGGTGTGCTCCTTGAAAGTCTGTTTTGGGTGTGCTGAAGGAAGGCCCGGCGTTCGCCAGGCAGTTTGGGGGTGCCGCCGTCGTGCTTCCCGACGGCGGCAGTGGAGTTTTTGTGCAGATAATGGCCTCTGGAGGGCCGTTAGGGCCGATTATCTGGACAAAAACTCCGGGGGAGACGGGCTGTTACTCCCGGCCGCTGAGCTGGAGGACCTGCTTGAAGAGTCCCGAGTGGTCCAGGCCGCCGTCGCCCTGGTTGACAGTGGCGGCGACGAGCTGGGCGACGACTGCGCCGAGCGGGATGGAGACGTTGGCTTCGCGGGCTGCGGAGGTGACGATGCCCAGGTCCTTGTGGTGCAGGGCGAGGCGGAAGCCGGGGTCGAAGTTGCGGTCCAGCATCTTCTGGCCCTTCTGGTCAAGGACCTTGGAGCCGGCAAGCCCGCCGCCAAGGACCTTGAGTGCGGCGTCGGTGTCCACGCCGTAGGCCTCAAGGAAGGCGATGGCCTCGCCGAGGACCTCGATGTTGACGGCGACGATCAGCTGGTTGGCAGCCTTGACGGTCTGGCCGGAGCCCGAAGGGCCGACGTGGACGATGGTTTTGCCGACGGCGTTCAGGACATCCTGGGCTGCCTCGAAGTCTGCCTTGTCGCCGCCGACCATGATGGACAGGGCGGCGTCGATGGCGCCCTGTTCGCCGCCGGAGACCGGGGCGTCGAGGGGGCGGATGCCGGCTGCGGTGGCCTCTTCCGAGAGGCGCTTGGCAACGTCCGGGCGGATGCTGGAAGCGTCGATCCACAGGGTGCCCTTCTTCGCGTTGGCGAAGACGCCGTCCGTGCCACTGACTACGCCCTCAACGTCGGGGGAGTCCGGCACCATGGTGATGACGACGTCGGCGTCCTTGACGGCATCGGCGATGCTGGACGCGCCCTTGCCGCCTTCGGAGACGAGCTTGTCGATCTTGTCCTGGCTGCGGTTGAAACCAGTGACCGTGTGGCCGGCCTTGACGAGGTTGATGGCCATGGGCAGGCCCATGATTCCGAGTCCGATGACTGCAACGTTGCTCATTGTGGTTCCTTTACTGAAAGTCTTGTGGGTGGTGCCGGAGGGTTAGTTCGTGGCGTGTTCGCGGATGGCCCAGCTGAAGGCGGTTTCCTGCGGTTCCTTGTATTCGAGGCCGATGTAGCCGTCGTAGCCGAGTTCGCGGCTGCGGGCGATCCATTCGCCGAGGGGAAGCTCGCCGGTTCCGGGAGCCCCGCGGCCGGGGTTGTCGGCAATCTGGATGTGGCCGAAGTCCTTGGCGTGGTTTTCGATGACGGCGGCGACGTCGTCCCCGTTGACGGCCAGGTGGTAGAAATCAGCGAGCAGCTTGATGTTCTGGGCGCCGGATTCCGTCCTGACCCGGGCGATCACGTCGAGCGCGTCCTGGGCCTTGAGGAGCGGGTAGCGCGGGGCTCCGCTGACGGGCTCGAGAAGGACGGTGCCGCCAATCCGGGCTACACCCTCGGCAGCCGCGGCCAGGTTCCTGGCCGCCAGTTCGTCCTGTTCCTCCGGGCTGAATTCCTCCTGGCGGTTGCCGTAGAGGGCGTTGAAGGCCTTGCATCCGAGGCGCTTACCGATGCCGGCGACGACGTCGATGTTGTCCTTGAACTCACCTTCACGGCCCACCCAGGAGACCAGGCCGCGGTCGCCGACGGGCATGTTGCCGGCATTGAAGTTCAGGCCGGAGAGCTGGACGCCGGCGTCGGTGATGGCGCGCTCGAAAGCCGTGGTCTCGGCGTCGGAAGGGGCTGAGCTCTCAAAGGGCCACCAGAACTCGACGGCGTCAAAGCCCGCCGCCTTCGCGGCCGCGGGGCGCTCGAGCAGGGGCAGCTCCGTCAGGAGGATGGAGCAGTTCACTGTGTACGTCATCGTAGGTCCTTCCGGGGAGGGGCTTTGATCTATCTTCCCTGCTTCTCGGTCTTTCAACCGTTTCCGCTTTGTGGAATTTAGATTCTGCTTTATGAAAAGTGTAGGGAAGGGGTGGCGGGTGAGTCAAGGGAGTGTGCACGGGAAACGGGTTTGGGATACCAAAAGCGGTGGTCCTATGCGCCTGAATCGGCCAATCGCGTAGTGATTGGCCCGGACATCCCTTCCGGGCGGCCGCCGACTGCGGTGCGGCTATGCTGAGGAACGCCGGGAGGGTCCGGCGGGGGCGTGGCGGCAAGGACCATCGCCACTGGTCGCGGAAGGACAAGCGAATGGGGCGTGCGACAGTCCAGGACGTTGCGAAAGCAGCTGGAGTGTCTGTGGGGACGGTCTCCCGCGTCCTGAACGGAAGTCCGGCAGTCAGCGAGTCGAGCAGGGACAAGGTCAACGCAGCAATCCGCCAGCTCAGTTACCGGCCCCTTGCTTCCGCCCGCGACCTTCGCAGGGACCGGACCATGCGTGTTCTGGCCCTCGCCAAGAATCTGGACTCGCTGGTGATCAGTGAAGTCTTCCGCGGTGTCGGCGACGCCGCGGCGGAATCGGGCTATGTCAGCCTCATCGCAGCGACGGCCGGGGACCTGGAGCGCGAACAGCAACTGGTGGACATGCTGCGGAACGGCTCCGTGGACGGACTGGTCCTGTTCTCGCCGACGATGTCGGATGACGACGTCGATGCGGTGGCCGAGCAGATGAGCGTTGTCCAGGTCTGTGAGATTGTGGACGCCGAAGCGGCCTTCGGCGTGTCCATCGACGACCGTCAGGCCGCTTTCGACATTACGCGGCATCTGATTGACACCGGCAGCCGGCGGCTGGCCATGATCGGGCACAGGGCCGCCCGCTCTGGCCGGCTGCGCGAGGCGGGCTTTCGGCAGGCAGTCGCCGATGCGGGCCTGTCGCCGGAGCTGATGCTATTCGGAGAAGGCGGTTTCGGCTTCCACGCCGGGCGCAGGCTGGCGCGGGAACTGCTGGAGGCGGAGCACCTTCCGGACGCGGTGTTTTGCGGTACTGACATCGTGGCGGCCGGATGCGTCCGTGAACTCACCGACGCCGGGTTGCGGGTGCCGGACGACATTGCTGTGGCAGGTTTTGATGACTCCGCCCAGGCGGAGATGTGCGTCCCGGAGCTGACCACTGTCCGGCAGCCGGCCTATGAGATGGGCCGGGTGGCGTTCGCGGAGCTCCTCGAGCGGATGACGGTGCCCGGTGCGCACCGCCGCGGCCGCACCTTCCTCCCGCACGAACTCGTGGTGCGGGACTCCACCAAGGCTTAAACCGGGGGGTTGACAGCCTCGTGTGGCGCCTGTCACACTACTTTGGAATCGATTCCACGGCCGCGGGCCGATTTTTTTGGTGCACATATGGAATCGATTCCAAAGTAGACATAGAAAGCATCGGCAAAGAAGCCATGCTCAGGGTGCGTGGCAGTCTCCGTTGCTGCCGCCACGCTGAGCTTCCCACTTCCCACAAACCCCCAAAGGAGCCACTTGTGGACTTGATTCGAACTGCTTCTCCGCTCCAGGAGGACACTGCAACATCCCAGAACGCTGCGGCCCAGGCAGCCGCGCCCAGAGCTGAACGGGGCGGTTCGCCGCGGCGGCGGCGCCTCATCGTTGGCGCAGCCGCGGCAATGGCCGCAGGCCTGTTGGTGAGCGGGTGCGGTGGCGGCGCGGCCACCCAGGGTGCGGAAAAAGCGGTAGCTGCCGATCCGGCGTCGGGCGCTAACGCCAACGGCACTGTGAGCATCTGCGGCGGCAAAGACGCCTCCGGTATCTACAAGGGCACCGCAGAAGCGTTCAGCAAGGCGAACGGCAAAGTCACCGCCAAGTACACCGAGATCGGGGCCACCACCGACGAGGCCCGGACACAGGCTGTGCAGCGTCTCGAAGGCAAGTCCACCGAATGCGACATCTTCGTCACGGACGTCATCTGGACCTCCGAGTTCGCCTCCCAGGGCTGGCTGCTGGACCAGACCAAGCTCGTCGAGGCCAACAAGGACCGGCTCATTCCCTCCACAGTGGAGACCACCAAGTACGAGGACAAGTACTGGGCCTCGCCGTTCTTCACCAACGCGGGACTGGTGTACTACCAGAAGGACAAGGTGGCCAGGCCCGCGACCTGGCAGCAGCTCTACGCAGAAGCAGCCAAGGCCCCCGGCAACGGATTCGTCTACCAGGGCAAACAGTACGAGGGCCTGACGGTGAACTTCCTTGAGATGCTGTACAGCGCCGGCGGTGAGGTGCTCAACGACAAGGGCGAGGTCAGGATTGACTCGCCGGAGACCCGCAAGGTCCTCAACTTCATGAGCAAGGGCCTCAAGGACGGCTCCGCGGACCGCGCCGTCCTCACCTACAACGAGGATCCGGCCCGGCTGGCCTACGAATCCGGCAACTTCGGCTACCAGCGCAACTGGCCGCACGTGTACCGCCTGCTCAATGCCACGGCGCTGGCAGGCAGCTTCGGTGTGGCGCCGCTGCCGGCATGGGAAGGCGGCAAGGCCTCCGGCGTGCTGGGTGGCTGGAACCTGGCCATCTCGGCCCACTCCACGAACCAGGCCGCGGCCGTGGCGTTCATCGACTTCGCCACGACCCCCGAATGGCAGAAGCACGTGGCCATGGACTACTCCCAGGCCCCGGTCAATGAGGCCGCCTACTCTGACGCCGACGTTCTCCGGAAGATGCCGTTTGCCACGGAACTGCTCGCCTCCGTCAAGGCGGCCAAGCCCCGTCCGATCTCCCCGGTCTACCCGCAGATCTCCCAGGCGATCTACAAGAACGTCTACGCCGTTCTCTCCGGCACAGCCTCGACGGAGGAGGCCGTGAAGAAGATGGCCGAGGAAATCACCACCGCCAAGGCGAGCTTCTGATCATGTCGACCAGGACACTCTTGCCCGGCCGCCTAAACGGCCCCGGCCGCCTGAACGGCCCTGGCCGCCTGAACGGCCCGGGCCGCGGCGTTCCCAGCCGCGACCGGGCCGAGCGGCGGCTCGCCATCCGGATGACGGCCCCGTCGCTTGTCCTGATGGCATTGGTGGCGGCGGTCCCCATCGGGTACGCGATCTGGCTGTCCCTGAACCAGTACAGCGTCCGCACTGCCGGCCTCTCCCGCTTCGTGGGCCTGGAGAACTACATCACGGCGCTGAGCAGCTCCGAATGGTGGGCCGCCTTCGGCCAGACGTTCCTGTTCGCCGCCCTTTCGGTCTCCCTGGAGCTGGTCCTCGGCACCGCCATGGCCCTGCTTCTGAACCTCGCGTTCAAGGGCCGCGCACTCCTGCGCACCGTGGTCCTGCTGCCCTACGCGATCGTCACCGTGGTCAGCGCCATCACCTGGCAGACGATGTTCCAGCCCAACCTGGGCCTGGTCACCAACGTCCTTTCTGCCCTGGGGCTGCCGGGCGGCGACGTCGTCTGGCTCGGCGAACATGGATACGCCATGGCCGTGATCGTCCTGGCCGACGTTTGGAAGACAACACCGTTCGCGGCCCTCATCATCCTGGCCGGCCTGCAGGTCATCTCCGCTGAGACCTACGAGGCAGCAGAGCTCGACGGCGCCAGCAAGTGGCAGACGTTCGTGCACATCACCCTGCCGCTGCTGCGTCCTGCGATCGTCCTGGCCGCAATCTTCCGCACCATGGACGCCCTGCGCGTCTTCGACCTGCCGTTCGTGCTCACCCGCGGCGCCAACGGCACCGAGTCCATGTCGATGCTGGCCTACACCCAGCTGCGGGAAAACCGGCTGGTGGGCGAAGGGTCGGCGCTGTCCATCCTGACCTTCCTGACGGTCATGGTGGTCTCCGTCATTTACATCCGCTTCGCCGGGGGCAACATCCGCGAAGTCGCCAAGGAGGAACAATGAGCACGCTGACCGCAGAACGCCCGACGGCGGAACTCACCACGCGTCCGACGGCACCGAAGCGCCGGCTCCGCGGCGCGGCGAAGCTGCACCCTCTTGTGTGGGTGTTCGTCATTGCCGTCATGGGCTTCTCGCTCATACCGTTCTACTGGCTGGTCAACACCTCGCTCAAGAAGGGTACGAGCCTGTCCAAGGGCGAACTCTTCCCCAGCCAGCCCAGCCTGGAGAACTACCTGGTGGTGTTCCAGAACGCCGAGTTCCTCCTGGCCCTGCGCAATTCGGTGATCATCGCCGTCGTCACCACCACGGTGGCACTGGTGTTTGCCTCCTTCGCCGCCTACGCCCTGGCCAGGCTAAAGATGCGCCGCAAGGCCATGATCCTGACCCTCATCCTGTCCGTAACAACCTTCCCGGCCATCGCCATCGCGGCCCCGATGTTCTCGATCTGGCGCGAAATCGGCCTGTACGACACACTCCTGGGCCTCATCATCCCGAAGCTGACCTTCGCGTTGCCGCTGGCGATCTACACGCTGACGTCCTTCTTCAAGGAGATCCCGCGGGAGCTCGAGGAATCGGCGTACATGGACGGGGCCACGCCGTTCACCGCCTTCCGCAAGGTCATTCTTCCCCTGGCGGTCCCGGGCCTCGCCACCACCGCGATCCTGGTGTTCATCTCGGTCTGGAACGAATTCCTGCTTGCCGTCACGCTGACCACCTCGCCGGAGGCCCGCCCGGTCCCGGTTGCCATCGCCTTCTTCAGCGGAACCAGCGAGTTCGACCAGCCACTGGGCACCATCAGCGCCGCGTCGGTGATCATCACGGTCCCGCTGGTCATCCTGGTGCTCGTGTGCCAGAAGCGCATCGTTTCCGGGATGACAGCCGGCGCCGTCAAGGGCTAAGCCCCACCACCGAATCCAGACCCACCCACAGACTCCAACGAGAACCACAGAAAGAACAGGAACAACGTGAGCATTCAGCAGCAGGCTTCGTCCGCACCCCTCAAGGTAGGAGTTGTGGGCATCGGCTGGGCCGGCCAGCAGCACCTGAAGGCGTACAGCACCATCGACGGCGTCCAGATTGTCGCCGTCGCCGGCATGGAGCAGGAACTCCTGGCCCAAATGAAGGACGAATACAGCATTCCGCACGCCTTCGCCCGCTGGGAAGACCTGATCGAGCTCGACGGCCTCGACGCCGTCAGCGTGGCCGTCCCCACCTTCCTGCACGCACCGATCTCCATTGCGGCACTGGAACGCGGACTGCACGTGCTGAGCGAAAAGCCGCTGGCCCGCAACGGCGTCGAGGGCCAGGCCATGGTCGACGCCGCCCGGAAGGCCGGGCGCGTCCTGGACGTCGCGTTCAATCACCGCCGCCGCGGTGACATCCAGGCACTCAAGCAAGTGATTGACGACGGCGGTGTGGGCCGCCCGTACTACGCCAAGGCATCCTGGCTCCGCCGCCAGGGCATTCCCACGCTCGGCAGCTGGTTCACCAACCCCGAGCTCGCCGGCGGCGGGCCGCTGGCGGACATCGGCGTCCACGTCCTGGACTATTCCCTCCACCTCCTGGGCGAACCGAAGGTCGTGGCGGTCTCGGCCTCGACGCATTCCGAACTTGGCCCGCGCGGCCTCGGCGGCAACGCCCGCTACACCGCCACCACATCCAGCCACAAGTTCGAGGTGGAAGACTTCGCGTCCGCGTTCATCCGGCTGGAAGGCGGCGGGACCCTCGTCCTGGAAGCAGGATGGGCCAGCTACCGTGACGAGCGCGACCTGATCGACTTCACCGTCTACGGCACCGACGGCGGAGCGGAACTGCGCTCGGTGGGAGCTTCCGAAACTCCGGTGGCGGAAGTGCGCGTCTTCGCGGAGAAGGACGGTGAAAACGCCGACTTCAACGTGGTGGCCGAACCCGGCCGCGCCCACCAGGCCGTCGTCGACGACTTCATTGCCGCCGTCCGCGGCGGCGAGACCGTCTGGGGCAGCCACGACGGATCGCTTGCCTTGAGCCGCGCCCTGGTCCTCGATGCCTGCTACAAGTCCGCCCGCGAGCAGCGTGAAGTGGTGCTCTGACATGTCTGATAAGAAACTGAAGGTCGTCGTCTGGAACGAGGCCGTCCATGAGGCCCGCAACGAGCCGGAAACCATGGCCGGGATGTACCCGGAAGGCATCCATGGCGCCATTGCCGCCGGGCTCCGGGCCTTCTACCCGGACGCGGAAATCACGACGGCGACGCTCGCCGATCCGGAACACGGACTGTCCGAAGAGGTACTCGCCCAGACCGACGTGCTGCTGTGGTGGGGGCACATCGCGCACCGGGAAGTCAGCGACGACGTGGTGGAACGCGTGCAGCGCCACGTCCTGGGCGGCATGGGCCTGGTGGTGCTGCACTCCGGGCACTTCGCCAAGATCTTCACCAGGCTGCTCGGCACCACCTGCTCACTGAAGTGGCGCAACGAGGGCGAACGCGAACTCGTCTGGACGGTCAAGCCTTCACACCCGATTGCGGCCGGCGTCGAAAGCCCCATCGTCATCCCCCAGCAGGAAATGTACGGGGAGCTGTTCGACATCCCGGAGCCCGATGACCTGATCTTCATCAGCTCCTTCACCGGCGGCGAGGTGTTCCGCTCCGGCGTGACGTTCTCCCGGGGCGCCGGCCGGATCTTCTATTTCAGCCCAGGCGACCAGGAATACCCGGTGTACCACCAGCCGCAGATCCAAAGGGTCATCGCCAACGGCGTTGGCTGGGTGGCGCAGCCGGACCGGTTCCGTGCGGCACCGGAGGTCTCCAACCCGGACCGCGGCTGGTTCGACAAAGACTAGGGCACTCCGCCGCAAACCCCCGCCCGGCCCACCGCAAAAGATCCCAGGAGCACCATGACCACCTCCCCTGCACCGTCAGATCCCCGCCCGTTGGGTGTGGCAATGATCGGCTATGCCTTCATGGGCAAGGCCCACTCGAATGCCTGGCGGAACGTGGCCAGCTTCTTCGACGTCCCCGCCTTCGAGCAGAAAGTGCTCGTGGGCCGGGACGCCGGCAAGGTGGCCCAGGCCGCAGCCAGGTACGGCTGGGCCGGGTCCGCCACCGACTGGCGCTCCGTGATTACCCGGGACGACATCGACATCGTGGACATCTGCGCCCCGGGCTGGATGCACGCAGAGATCGCCATCGCCGCCCTCGAAGCCGGGAAGCACGTACTCGTGGAAAAGCCATTGGCCAACACCATCGCTGAGGCCGAAGCCATGAGTGCGGCAGCCGCGGCGGCCGCAGCCAAGGGCGTCCAGTCGATGATCGGGTTCAACTACCGGCGTGTGCCGGCCCTGGCGCTGGCCCGCGAACTCATCGCCGAAGGCAGGCTTGGCACTGTCCGGCACGTCCGGGCGGCGTATTTGCAGGACTGGCTCGCGGACGCCGGGGCCCCGATGAGCTGGCGTTTGCGGAAGGAAACCGCAGGCTCGGGCGCTCTCGGCGACATCGCGTCCCACGCCATAGACCAGGTCCAGTTCCTCACCGGTGAGACTGTCACAGAGGTGACCGGAACGCTGAGGACCTTTGTGGCCGACCGGCCGGGTCCGAAGGGCTGGGAACAGGTGACTGTTGACGACGCCGCCTGGGCCACGCTGGGGATGACCGGCAATGTCAGTGCGTCCGTGGAGGCCTCCCGGGTTGCCACCGGCCAGAAGAACAGCCTGGGCATCGAGGTCTACGGTTCACTCGGGTCGCTGACGTTCTGCCTGGAAAACCTGAACGAACTGAATTTCCTTGACGCCAGCCTCCCGGTCCGTGAGCAGGGTTTCCGCCGGATCCTGGTCAACGAACCAGAGCACCCGCACATGGACGCGTGGTGGCCGCAGGGCCACATCATCGGCTGGGAACACACCTTCACGCACCAGATCCGCGACTTCCTCGCCGCCGTTAACGCGGGCGAGGCGCCGACGCCGTCGTTCGAGGAAGGCCTCCGGGTCCAGCGGGTGTTGGCCGCGATCGAAGAGTCCGCCAGCAACAGGAGCACCATCACCCGGGTGGACCGGATGGCGTTCGCTACCGAGGGGACCTGACGCCTGGCCGTAGAAAGCTATCCATGCCCGCCTGCAGCCAGCCCCACGCCGACGGCCGCCACAAACGCGTCCGTCTCCACTGACCGCAGACTTACGGGCGGGCTGCGTCCACGAGGACGTCGTCGATCCGGGACAGCACCCCGGGCCAGCCGTTGCCCATGCCGTCGAAGGCCTGCTGGCCCATCGGGGTGTCGAGTTTGAAACCGGCGTGCTCGAGGTGCAGGACAGTTCCGTCCTCGACGGCCTCGAGCGTCCACGTGACGGTGGTGTCCAGGGTGCCTTCAGCGAAAAGGAAGCTGATGGAGGTGCCGGGGTCGACGCTGAGGACTTCGCACTGCTGGGTGCCCCAGGCGCCCATGTCGAGGGTGAAGCGGTGGCCCGCGGTAGGGGCGATATCGCCTGGCGCCCACCAGCGGGCGAGCAGGTCCGGCGTCGTGAGCGCCTTCCAGACTGTCTGGGGCGGGTGCGGGAAGCGGCGCGTGAGGCGGATCGTGTTGTCGGTCATTTTGGGTTCTCCCCGTTCAGTAGGTTGCTGTCCAGTAGGTTGCCCAGCGCATCGAGGCGCCGGTTCCAGTAGTGCTCGTAATGCTTTAGCCAGCCGTCCACCTCGGCCAGGCCGTCGGCCTGAAGGTGGTACACCCGGTGCCGGCCCTGCCGCTCTTCCCGGACGAGCCCGGCCTCGCGGAGCACGGCTAGGTGTTCCGACGCCGTGGACCGGCTCTGCGCGAGCAGGCCCGTGAGGTCGCCAGCTGTCCGCGGGCCATTGCAGAGCTCGTCGAGGATGGTGCGCCGCGAAGGGTTCGCCAAGGCGCCGAAGATGTCGGGAAGCACGCCTGCAGGATATGTCGGAAATTTCCGAAATGAAAGTGCGGACCCTATTGGCGCCGGATCTTGGGGCCATGTGCCGCGCAAATCTGCACCACTTTCGCGGACACCAGAGGCCCTCGCCCGCGGTTTCTCGGGGCACCTCCGTGCAACGGCGGGCCAAAGTGGTGCAGATTTGCCGGGCCAGGCCTCATGGAGCGGGTGGCTGGAGGTTTTGGCGACAGATTTGCCGAAAAATCCCTGTTTCGCGGGGCCCCGGGCCCGTAAAATAAAGGTGGGGCCGACGGCAAGAGCCCCGGTGAGCGATCCTTACGAGCCCGGGGTGCCTTCCCAACCGCCGCCGGCCCTTATGAATGCTGCCAGCGGGTACCAGAGGTTCCGATCCGGTCACGCTCCACCGGCAACTCTTCCTGCAAGATCACGCTCATGTGACCATTGGGCATGAGCGAAGAACTTCTGGCGGCGGCACCCTCCGGCGGTGGCGCCCCCCGCAATCGAACGGCCGGACTGATCCATTCCGAAGGCTCCGAGGCAACACGGCAGATGCGTGAACGGGCCAAACGGCGTCGGGAAGCAGAAGCGAAGCTGCAGCTGCACCTGATGGAAACCCGCAACAAGGCAGCCGGAACACCCGACCCCGCACTCTGAGAGCCCTGAACTCTGAGAGCCCTGAACTCTGACAGCCCCGCACTCCGGGGCCACTCCGGCTGAAAGCCCCACGCCACCCCCCTACGCCCGTTGCGGGACGTGCGCCTCTGTAGCAGCGGAACCCTGCCGCTGAAGAACCTCCGCCGGCAGTTTGTTGGGGGAGCCGAGGGCGCGGTAGTCCCAGCCGGCGGCGCGGTAGGCGTCGGCGTTGAGTGCGTGGCGGCCGTCGACGATGTTGCGTAGCTGGACGAGGTGGCCCAGTGTGGCGGGGTTGGCGTGGCGGAATTCGTCCCATTCGGTGAGGAGGGCAACGATTTCGGCTCCGGTGACGGCTGCTTCGAGGGATGGGGCGTAGGTGAGGTCGGGGTAGGCGCGGCGGGCGTTGTTCATGGCTTGGGGGTCGTAGACGGTGATGTGGGCTCCGGCTTGGTGGAGCATGCGGGCGACGTCCAGGGCGGGGGCGTCGCGGATGTCGTCGGAGTCGGGTTTGAAGGCTGCGCCGAGGACGGTGATGTGGACGCCGGTGAGGTCGCCGCAGGCCATTTCGGTGATGAGGTCCACGGTGCGTTGGCGGCGGCGTTGGTTGATGGCGTCGACTTCCTGGAGGAAGCCGACGGCGTGTCCGACGCCGAGTTCTTTGGCGCGGTGGGTGAAGGCGCGGATGTCTTTGGGCAGGCAGCCGCCGCCGAAGCCGAGGCCGGGTTTGAGGAAGCGGCCGCCGATGCGGTTGTCGTAGGAGAGTGCGGTGGCGAGTTGGTTGACATCGGCGCCGGTGGCTTCGCAGATTTCGGCCATGGCGTTGATGTAGGAGATTTTGGTGGCGAGGAAGGAGTTGGCGGCGGCTTTGACCAGTTCGGCGGTGGCGGGGTCGGTTACTACCACGGGGGTGCCGTGGTCGATGATCGGCGCGTAGCAGGCGGTCAGGAGGGCGCGGGCGTGTTCGGTGGGGACGCCGAAGACCAGCCGGTCGGGGTGGAGGGTGTCTTCGACGGCGTGTCCTTCGCGGAGGAATTCGGGGTTCCAGGCGAGTTCGGCCCGGGCTCCGGCGGGGGCGGTGCGCTGCAGGTAGGCCGTGAGGCGTTCGGCGGTGCCGATGGGGACGGTGGATTTGCCGGCGACGAGGCAGGCTGTGTCCAGGTGCGGGGCGAGCCGGGCAAGGGCTGCGTCGAGGAAGCGGAGGTCGGCGGCGGGGGAGTCGGGCATTTGCGGGGTGCCGACGCAGAGGAAGTGGATGTCGGCGCCGGCCGCGGGGGAGAAGTCGGTGGTGAAGCTCAGCCGGCCGCTGTCCAGCATGCGGCGGAGCAGTTGGCCGAGCCCGGGTTCGTAGAACGGCAGCTGCCCGGTGGACAGGGAGCGGATCTTGTTCTCGTCGACGTCGATCCCCACCACCCGGTGCCCCAGCAGCGCCATGCAGATCGCGTGCGTGGCGCCGAGGTATCCGGTGCCGATGACCGACAGGGACAGGCCCGCAGGTGCGGAAGGAACGGACGACGGCGGAACGGGCGGGGCGGCGTAATCTCCCCATGGGGAATTACTCATGTCAGGCTCGGTTCGGTGCTCAGGTGCGGGACGGACGCGCGGGATTCGGGTGACCGGCGCAGGGCAGGCGGGACCAGGTCCTGTGACGACAGGTACCTCACCGCCCAGGATCCCCACGGCGGCCGGAACGAGTACATGCAGGCCAGCCGGAGCCGGGCGGAGGCGGCATACGCCTCGAACCGTTCCGGGCTGACGTGCAGGCGGCTCGCCGCGGACACGATGCTCGCGTGGGCGATGGTAAACCGCCGCCCGCTGAGGAGGTTCTGCCGCCGGCGCAGTTCCAGGTGCACGTCGAGGTTGGCCAGGTCCAGGGCGGCCTCGGCCCTGCAGGCCTCATCGAAATCCAGCAGTCCCGGCGCTCCGGCGTTGTCGGTGCCCAGTGAGTCGGTGCCCAGTATGTCGGTGCCCGGTGAGTCAGTGCCCATTATGTCGGTGCCCAGTATTTGCTTGTCGTGCAGGTCTCCGTGCGCCCAGCCCAGGGAATCGAAGGGCCCGGCCAGAAGACCGGCCGTGACGGCGTCGGCCTGTGCAAGGAGCGCAGCGCGTCCCTGCCCGGCCTCGGGGATCCCTTCGCTGTGCAGGAGCCAGTGATCGATCCACCGCCGCACCTTGACCAGTTCCTCCTCGGCATCGTGCACCGGAAGCTGCTCCAGGCTGGCGCGGAAAGCGGGGCCGCTGGCGCGGGCAACAGTTTCCGTCCAGGCCTGCGACCAGTGAGCCCACATGCCGGCAAAGTAGTCGTCCGGGACGGCGGACTGGTCCTGGCCGAGCTCATAGTAGGGCCGCCCGGCCACGCGGCTGAAGACCAGGACATCTGGCCGGGGTGCGGTCATCACCGGTGTCCTGAAGCGGCCGCCGGCCAGGGGCACGGTGGCCAACGCGTGGTTTGCGGCCGCCGCCGGCGCCTGTTCCGGCCGGAACACTTTGATGTACGTGTCGCCCGCACGCAGGACTGCCCGCTTGTGGGCCCGGTGGACCACTGTTTCGCCCTTCGGCGATTCGAGGGCCAGTGCGGGCAGCTTGGAGTCTTCCGCGCCTACCGGGACGAACCGGCCTTCGCGGAAGAACCCGCCCAGCACTCCGGGATGGTTGTGCGACTGCACCTCCAGGACGTACCGGCCTGCCGAGACGCCGGGCCAGGCACGCTGGACGGACCAGACGGATCCTGCAGGGTCGGTCACGCGGCGGGGGACAGGCGGATGCCAGGTCATGGGATCAGCTCCGTTGCACGGTTCAGATGCCAGGACATCTCCTCGGCCCAGTCCGGCGAGCGGTCGCGGAAGGGGTCAACGCTGCTGTTGAAGAGCCGGAAGGCCGTCCAGGCATCCATCCCGGACCGCGTGAACCGTCCGCCGGCCCGGCGGTAGCCTTCGGTGAGCCGTGCCGTTTTGGGGCCGCCGGCAGGTGAACCGCCGGAAGCCCGCAGCGTCGCCTCCTCCGCCGCGGCGAATGATCCCAGGTCAGCCTCGGCCGTTCCGGCGTGTGCCCGGTCGAAGTCGATGAGACGCACCTCCGAGCCCCCCACCAGCACCTGGTCGGGCGAGAAGTCGCCGTGCACCAGCACGTGGCCGGACCCTGCACCATCCGGCAGGAGCGGCCCGAGTCCGGCCTCGATGCGCCGGGCAGGCTCCTCCAAGGCGGGCAGCAGGACGGAGACCATAGTGCGGGTCGCCCTCAGTTGCGCCGCTGCGTTAGCACTGGGTTCCGCCGCTGAACCGTCTACCGGGACGCAGTGCAGCCGTGCCAAAGCCTCGCCGGCAGCGAAGGCGGCGGAATCGTCGTCGAGCCCTGCAAGGTCACCGCCACCCCAGGCGACGCAGGCGCTGATGCCGTGCTCCAGGCATTCCGCGTCCCCCAGCTGCGGGAGGAGCTGCACCCCGTGGCGCTCCAGCCGGTTCAGGAAGGCGGTTTGCTGTCCGGTGCCGGCGGGCTTGGCAACGGTCTTGATCACGACGGCGGTGCTCGCCTTGTGCGCGAAGAGGACCAGGCGCCGCTCGGGCTTGTAGCGCAGCACGCTGCTGCCCCCGGGCAGGCCGGCTGCCGCTCTGGGGTGAAGTCCCAGCCGTTCGGCGCCGGTCTCGCGCAGCCATGCGAGGTTCCTGTACAGGGCCCAGTCATCCTCCACACCGCCTACCCCCACCAAAATGTCCGGGTGTGCGGGGTCCGGCCGGAGGACGCGCATGTTCCCGCCGCGTGACCGTGAGGTGCTTTCGCGCCGGAGCAGCTTGGCGGAAGGGGTGGCCAGGGTATAGGCCCAGCCGTAATCAAAGCTTCCGTTGCGCAGGCGACGGTAGGCAACGAGGAGCGAGGTGCCCGGTTTGTAGCGGACGCGGGTGACGCGGACCGTCTCGCCGAGCAGTTCGGAGAGCCGTGTGTTGTCCAGCAGCCAGGCCAGGCCGGGCAGCGCGGCGTCGCGGCTGGCCAGCGAACGGTCCGGATTGCTGAACCCGGATGGTGAGGCGTTCACGGCACCACCTGCCTGACTTCGCCACGCTGGTCATCCACACCAAGGTCCTCGTCCTTCAGCCATTCGGCGAACCGTGAGCCGGGGTCGCGGAGCAGGTCCTCCGGGCGCCCGGCTTCGATGATGCGGCCGTGCTCGAGCCAGATGATGCGGTCGCAGGAGCGGGCGGAGTGGGCGTCGTGGGTGATGGTGATGGAGGTGCGTTCGCGGGTCAGGGCGGCGAGGGCCTGCAGGACGGAGTTGCGGGAGACGGGGTCCAGTCCGGCGGTGGCTTCGTCGAGGATGACGATGGGTGCCTGGCGGAGGATGGCGCGGGCGATGGCGATGCGTTGGCGCTGGCCGCCGGAGAGGTCTTTGGCTGCTTCGCCGAGGACGGTGTCGTACCCGTCCGGGAGGGCTCGGATGAAGCTGTCGGCCTGGGCCAGGGCGGCGGCCTCCTCGATGTCCCGGTCGGTGGCGTCGAGCCGGCCGAAGCGGATGTTGTCCCGCACCGAGGAGCCGAAGAGCACCGAGTCCTGGAGGAGGATGGACACGTGGGAGCGGACGGAGGCGATGGTGAGGTCGCGGAGGTCTTCGCCGCCGACGCGGACGGTTCCGGTGCTGGGGTCGATCATGCGCAGGATCAGGGAAGCGAGGGTGGACTTGCCGGCGCCGGAGGGGCCCAGGATGGCGAGATGTTCGCCGGATCGGATGGTGAGGCTGATCCCGTGCAGCACGGTCCCGTCGCCGTGGCCGGCGGAGACGTTGTCCAGGACGATATCCGGGCGGGCGCTGTCCAACCGCCGGGCGTGGGGGGCTTCGGGCAGGTCCGTCTGGGCCTCCAGCAGGTCGGCCACGCGTTCGCCGGAGGCGGTGGCGCGGGCGATCCGGCCAATCTGTTTTGCCACGTCCTTCAACGGTTTCATGCCCGTCTTGAGGTACATCAGGAATATCACCAGATCGCCCGGGGTGATCGCGTGCTCCAGCACGCGCCAGCCGCCGCCGGCCAGGACAACCGCCGTCGCAATGCCGATGAGCACGTCGGTGCGCCGCTCCAGCCCGGCCGCGAGCCGCAGCGCCGCGACGCCTGTCCCAAGGGTTGCCTGGTTGCTGCTGCGGAAGCCTGAGCTGATGGTGTCCTCCAGGCCGTAGGCCTGGACCTCGCGGATGGCACCCAGAGTCTGCGCCGCCGTCGTGGCCAGATGCCCCTCCCCCTTGCGGGAGTTGCCGGCCGCCGCGGTGATCTGGCCTGAGCTGGCGCGGGACAGGAGGACGAAGGCGCCGCCGGCCAGGACCACCACCAACGAGAGCAGGGGATCCAGCCAGAGCAGGATGCCGACCATCGCCACCAGAGTGGCCATGTTGCCCATGAGCGGCAGCCCGGCGGTGATGGCCACGTCCTGCAGCCGGGAGACGTCGCCCACCAGCCGCTGCACCGTGTCGCCGGTGGAGGCGCGGGTGTGGTGGCGCATGGACAGGCTTTGGACATGGCGGAAGGCCTGTGCCCTCAGGTCTGCGGCCACCCTTGAACCGATGAGGGCGAAGCAGATGGCGGACCAGTAGTTGGAGATGGCGCGCCCGATGCTGATGGCTACCACCGCCGCCCCGCACAGGATGAGTGTCTGCACGCTGGCGTCCATGGTGGGGCCGGGCTTGTGCAGTGTGGCACCGAGGGCGCGGGATACGGCGTCGACCACCAGCTTGAGGGGCCACGGTTCCACCAGACGGAAAATCACGTCGAACGCCAGCCCGACGAACCCGCCCGCCATGAGGAGGCGATGGCCCCGCAGGTGCGGCCGCACGCAACGCAACGTGCGCCGAAGCCCCGATTCCGGTTGCGGCGGCGGGGCAGGATTCCGCTGGCGCCGGGATGGCCGCCCCTGCTTCTGCGCGGCGGCCTGCTGCGCGGCGGCGGCCGGCTGCGCGGCGGCGGCCGGCTGCCGCGACGGCTGCGCCCGGTGGGCGTGCGCGCTCATCATGCCACCTCCTGGCGGAGCGGCAGCTCCGCGGTGATGCGGGACAGCACACCGTCCCAGCTGTAGCGGCCGACGGCGGCGGCCCTCGCCTGCGTGCCCAGGCGCTCCCGCAGCGCCGCGTCCGCACCCAGGCGCCGGAGGGCTGCGGCGAAAGCGGACGCGTCACCCGGCGGGACGAGCAGCCCGGTTCGCCCGTCCTCCACGATGGACGGGATCTGGCCCACCGCCGTGGCCACGATCGGCATGCCGGCGGCCAGGTACTCGTAGACTTTCAGCGGGGAAAAGTAGTCGTCCCGGCCGGGCACCGGCTGCGGGTACGGCGCGGCGGCGGCGTCGCATCCGTGGAGCAGTCCGGGGACGGCGTCCGGGGGCACGGCGCCGGTGAACTCGGCCTCCACGCCCAGCCCGGCTGCCGCCCGTTCGAGGTCTTTCCTGCCGGGGCCGTCGCCGATGATCTTCACAGTCCAGCGGTCGGCGCGCGCCAACGGTCCGGCGTCGCCCGCCGCGCCTAGGGGCCCAGCGTCAGCGTTGGCCAGCGCCACCGCCGTGAGCAGGGCGGGGACACCGTGCCAGGGTTTCAGCGTGCCGACGAATCCCACGGTGAGCCGGTGCGGGTGGCCCCGGCCGCGCGGCCGGGGACCGATCCGCTCAGTGTTAACACCGTTCGGTGCCAGCAGCGTTTTGGCGCCCGGCACCCGGCGCTCCAGCCAGCGCACCACGGGCTCCGAGACAGAGGCCACAGTGTCCGCGGCCAGGGCGTTGCGGCGCAGCACGGTCTCGGCCAGCCGGACGTCAAACAGCTGCCGGTAGTGCTGCTGCTCCTCGATCAGCGGCGCATTGACCTCCAGCGCAGCCGGGACTCCGAGGCTTTCAACGGCCACGGCAAGGGCCGGGCTGAACAGTGAGTAGCGTTCGTAGACCACGTCGCAGCCGTCGCGGACCACCGACTCGGCCAGCGCCGCTGCCGCTTCCCCGATGGCGCGCTCCCGCTCCTCCCCGGAACCGGGCTTCTCCCTGTCCACGCGGCGGGGCGGGAGTTCGACGACGGCGAGATCCGCCAGGTCTGCCGGCCGGTCGGTGCCGGCGCGGGTGCAGTAGACCGTGACGTCTGCCCCGGCCCGGCGCCAGGCCCGCACGATCTCCTGCACATGGACCGAGGAACCCTTGCTGCCGAAGACGGGAACACCGGGGTCGGCGCAGACGTAGGCGACGCGCATCAGGCAACCCTCCTTTCCGCCAGCGACAGGGCCCGGAGCGCCTCCGCCTGCCGCCGCACGTCGTAGTCCCTCTCGATCAGGGCGCGCGCGTTGCGGGCCAGCGCTACCCGGTCCGTGGCAGGAGAGCTGATGCGGCGGATGGCCTGCGCCAGCAGACGAGGCTGGCCGGGCCGGGTCAGGATTCCCGTGTGCCCGTTGCGCACCGCTTCCGGAATGCCGGTGACGGAGGTGGAGATGCAGGGAACGCCGGCGGCCATGGCCTCCAGCAGGACCGTGGGCATGCCGTCGGCGTTGCCGTCCAAGCCCACGACGCAGGGCGCAATGAAGGCATCGGCCGAGTCCAGCAGCTCGTGGACCTGGTCCTGGGTCTGTGGACCGAGCAGCCTCACATGCCGGTCCAGCCCGAGTTGTTCGATCGTGCATTCCAGCTGCTCGGCCAACACGCCCGTGCCGGCGATCCTCAGGTCCAGCGGGAAACCCTGCGCCACCAGTTCCGCTGCGGCAGGCAGCAGGTGCTGGAACCCCTTCTTTTCCACAAGGCGCCCCACCGCGGCCACCCGCACTGTGGAGCCGATGGGACCGGGGTCACGGTACGGAAAACGCTCCAGTTCCAAACCGTTCCGCACCAGGTGGAGGTGGGAAGTGACGTCCGGGAAGCGGCGCTGCAGAAAGCGCAGGTTGTACTCGCTGATGGTCACGGCGTGGTGGGCCTGGGCGAACTTGGTCCGGAGGTCGTCGGCCACGGTCTCAACGAAGATGTCCACGGCGTGCGCCGTGAAGGAATAGGGGATGCCGGTGATGGCGGAGGCCAGCCTCGCCACGCTGGTCGGAGTGGACGCGAAGTGGACGTGCAGATGCCGGATATTGCGCTTCTGCAGGGCAACGGCGAGGTTGATGGCCTGAAGCGCATCGTTTGGGTCAGTTGTGGCCAGTTCCGCGAAAACCCGGGACACCGCCGGGGCGAGACCGCTGGCTTCCGCGGCGCGGAAGGTCTCCCAGACGCGCTCGGCGCTTTTGGGCCGGCCAATAAGGGTCACGGGCGCCTTGACGCGTGCCAGCTCGGGATGGAACCGCTGGTCGTTGCAGGGGCGCAGGGAGAAGATTTCGATCCTGTCCCCGGCGGCCTCGCGCGCCAGGATCTCCGACACGATGAACGTCTCGGAAAACCGCGGATACATCTTGAGGATGTAAGCGATGGCCGGTTCAGACGGCAGCATGGGCGGCACCTTCCCGTTCGCTGCGGTCATGTGCGCCCGCGGCCCGTGCACCGGTCGCCGGGGATGCGGCCGCCTGCAGCGCAGGCTGCAGCAGTTCGGCCGCCAGTTGCGGCACGCGGACCAGCCCGTCGAGCCGGGCCTTCCGCCGGTCTACCCGGGTGCCCAGCCGGCCGGCCAGCCAGCCGGAGAGGATCTCAGGGGTGAGTGTGCCGATCTCGTGATAATCCAGGTAACCCGCGGAGGCCAGGGAGGCGGCCCGGATCCGCTGCTCGGACCGCGCCCGTGTGCGCGGCACGATCAGGGCAGGAACGTTGGTGCTCATGATTTCGCAGACGGTGTTGTAGCCACCCATGGACACAATGGCCCGGGCCCCGGCCAGATGGGGCACCATGTCATCGAGCCGCTCGACAATCCTGACCCCCGGGACTGCCCGCCGCCGCAGGTCCGAGAGCTGGTCTGCCGGCATCTGGGGTCCGGCGACGACCAGGTGTCCCATGCCGGGCGGCAGGTCCGCCGCCACTGCCACGGCTGCGAGTGCGTGCCCGTCAGCCCCGCCGCCCACCGTCGTCAGGAAGTAGGGGACCGGCATGGTGATATGGCCCGGTCCTGCAGGCCTGCCGGCCGCGAGGTAACCGGTGTAGCGGACAAGTTTTCCTACGGACAGCGGTATTTCCCCGGCGGCGAGCGGATCATGCACAGCGGGGTCACCGTAGACCCAGATGGCGTCAAACAGGTCGTTCACGAGGGGAGCGCCGCCCTCCCGCTCCCACTCGGCGATGGCTGCCGCCGGCGCATCCAGGATTTCGCGCAGTCCCAGAACGGTGCGGACGGGCCCGGCGGAGCGGACCCGGCGCAGTGCCGCTTCGAGTTCGTGATGGATTCCGGTGGCGTGGCGGTCCACCACCACCAGGTTGGGGAGGAAGCCGCCCAGCACAGATTCGAGCAGGCCGGCCCGGAGCGACACGAGGTCCTGCATGGGCACGGTGAGGCTGCGGGGCTGGTAGCCGGCCGGGCTCTTATCCACCCCGGGCAGGATGACCCAGTCCCAGCCTGCCGGAACATCGAACCCGGAGGCTAAAGCGGTGCCGGAAATGAGGATGCCGGTGACGTTGCGGCCCGTCAGGTAGGGAAGCTGGTTCGTCAGGGCGTGGGCCAGCGCGAGATTGCGCCGCACGTGACCGAGACCCAGAGAGTCGTGTGAATAAAGAACAATTCTTAAGTGGTCCATGTGGGCCCCCATAGCCTGCCGGTTCTCGGTGAGAATAATTGTTGCGGCAAGCCTCAACGAAGACTTTGTTGGGAATGGAAGAGTATTAAGGAACTCTCATTTATGTCCGGGCGCGGCGCATTTCTGCCGCGACTGTTACGAAATCAAGTTGTGCTGGCCCGGCGCGGGCGCTGGGCCAAAGGGTGTTTGCGTGTGTCCCCCGACGCTGGGGGAATGAAGATGAATCCCACGTTGCCACCGCGGGCCGTGCAGGTCAATCCTCAAATTAAGCGAATAATTTCCGGCATTTACGGCACCAAATGGACAAAAACGACGGCGGGTTGTCCCGCCGCCGTTTTCGGCTTATTGCCGCCATGCCGCCGTCGAAATAAATGCCCGACGGCGGCACATGCGTTCCCGGCGCTGCGCCGGTGTTGCGCTGGCGTCAGTGCTGGCCGGAGGTGCCGCCCAGGGGCGGGACGGTGCCGGGCCCGCCGTCTTCCGGCTCGGCCCGGTGCGCGGCGCTCCGTGTGTCGCTCGCCGCTGTCTCGTCCGAGTCGCCCTCGTCGTCGATCAGTCCGTTGGTCTGGTCGAACGGATGGGCGACGTTCTCGTCCGTCAGCGCCGAGCCGGGGCCAGCCGCTGTTCCAGTGGCGGCATTCCCGCCGGTAACGGTTCCGCTGACGGTGTCCGCCGCGGTTCCGCCGGAGAAGCCCGGGGTGTCGGTCGTGTCCGTAACAGCGGTGGGATCGGTGGCAACCCCGGGCGTGAAGTCCTGGTCGGCGGCCGGATCGACATCCGCGTCCTTGCTGCCGGCAGCAACTGCGGCTGCGGCGCCTGCCGCAGCCGCCACCCCGGCCGCTGCGGCAACCTTGCCTGAGATTCCGGCCTTGCCGCTGTCCCCGAGTGACCCGGCCGCGTGCTCAACCCCCGGCGTACCCACCGAACCGCCTTCGTTGACGGAGCCCCGCCAGGCTCCGCTGGCGTAGCGTTCGTCCTCGATGAATGCCTTGAACCTCTTAAGGTCGGCCTCGGCCTGGTGCTCCACGACGTGCAGCTTGTCGCCGATCTTCTCCACGAGCCCCTCGGGTTCGTAGTCGATGAACAGCCTGATGGAGGTCTGCCCGCCGCCCACGTCCTCAAACTCCACCGAGCCGGCGTTGGTGGCCCCCTCCGTGGCGGCCCAGGCAACCTTCTGGTCGGGCTTCTGCTCGAGGATCCTTGCCTCCCACTTCCGCTTCACGCCTGCGATCTCGGCCACCCATTCGAGGCGGTCGTCGCTGAGTTGCGTCACCTTCTTGACGCCGCCCATGAAGTGCGGAAAGTCTTCGAACTGGGTCCACTGGTTGTATGCCGTGCTGACCGGCACGTTCACCAGAATGCGCTTCTCAACCCTCGTGCTCATAGTGTCTCCTTCGTCGAAGTGAACAGGTGATGGTCCGCAATAACCGAAGTCATCAGCATGCTTACTATATCTTCGACGGCGGAGCGTGGCCAGAGCCGGCCGGGCCGGACCGCGTTGTTGAGGGGTGGAAATGTGAAGCCTCCGCGCGAATCAAAGGACTCAAGCGCGGAGGCTTCCAGCGCTCCATTTATTTGGGGGGGAAAGAGGAGAGCTTGCACCAATGTACAGCGGACGGGACCCTGGGGAAGGCCTATTTGGCCGTTTCGGCAATTCTTGACTAAACCTTGAGTGGCCGTTGCGAATCGACGGCGTCAACCAGTTTGGCGAGCACGTCGGCCGGGTGTCCGCCAGCGTCGATCTCCACCATGTCCGCATACTCGGGCTGTGCGCGGTAGGCGTTCCGCAGGGCGGACAGGTCGGCCACGGATTCCTCGTCCGTGCCGCGCGCCAGGATCCGCCGGTGAGCTGTTTCGGGGCTCACTTCCAGGTGGAGGACCAGATCCGGGGCCGGCAGGGTCCGGAGCAGCCAGGGGAGAAGCCGGCCGCGGGGCAGGTCCTTTGCTCCGCGCAGTGCCAGCTGGCAGTGAAGGTGGCGGTCCATGACCACGGGACCCTCGAAGCAGTGTGCCCTGGCGTGCGACACCAGCACATTGAATACCCGCATGGTGGTTTCCGCCGCATCGGCGAGGCGGTTGGGCAGCCGGACGCCGAGTCGGGCACCGATCAGCGACATCCGCCGCCGGCCTGCATAGTTGCTCAGCAAAAGTGCGTCTTCGCCATCCGCCCGGGCCGCGGCAGCCAGGGAACGGGCCGCCGTCGTCTTTCCCGAGCCGTCGATTCCGGTCAGGACAATGAGCATGTGACCTCCTTCCGTCCCCCTGTCCAACGGCCGGGGGCCGGGCAATGTTGCCGCTTTGAGGCGCACGTCACGTTGTTGGTTCTGCCCGCGGCGGTGTCACACCCCAAAACGTACGACGGCGGGCCCGCCGGATCTTGCAGCGATCCTGCCGGAATGTTGTGCCATTCTTGAGCGTCGCGGAGGACAGTATTGCGCAGGGGCCGTGCAGAAGCGCCGCGGCCCCGCAAGAAAACCCCGATACGAAGATCACCTTCGGATCACCCGCGAAGACCACCGACTGGGACGGGCAGGCGCAATGGGGCACCGGCCCGTCCCCGGCAGTTTCTTCGCTGGGTGGTCCTACTGCGGCAAGGTCAGCCCTGGCGGGCCTTCATTCTGGGGTTCGACTTGTTGATGATGAACGTCCTGCCGCGGCGGCGGACCACCTGGGCTCCCGGAATCTTCTTCAGTGCGCGCAGCGAATTCCGTACTTTCATTAGTTACTCCTTATTGTGGGGTGTCCCGGACTGGGGTATGCCGGGAATCAGTGTTGCCGGGCAAGGTCAAAAGGATCGCTCAGGCTTCCGGTGCCGGCGGCCAGTTCCGCATCAGTTAGCTGGCAGGACGCCAAAAGCCGGCCGATCTCCTCTGCGTCCAGGTCGTCGCCTGTGGCCGCGAGCCAGGTCCCGCGGCCCCCGAAGCCGGAATGCCAGCCGGGGATCGGGCCGAAGTGCTCCGAGGGTCCGGCTGAGGGCAGTGATGGCTCGCCGCCGGGCCATGGCCCGGTGTTCTCCAGCCAGATGCGCGGACCAATGCCATGAACCGCGATGCGGCAGTCCGGGGCCGTGGCGATCCAGAGCTGGCCGCGGAGCCAGCAGCATCCGGCGGCCATGGCGGCCAGCGCGTGGCGGAACCTTTCAGGGTGAAGCGGGCGCCGGATCCGCTGGATGACGGTGGTGAATGGCGCAGTGGACGGGTCTGCGGGGACACTCACGGTTCCGGGCAGGGTCCTGCCGACGGCCTGCGCATAGTCGTGCCGCCCAGCGCGGATGCCGGCGGCCTCCTCGGCGATGTCGGCGTGGGGTGCCAGTTCGCGGAGCAGCTGGAGCCCGCGGGCGCGCGCTTCGGGGGCAACGGGAACAATGTCGGGATCGGCAGCAAGTACGGTATCGCAGAACGAAAGCTCCCCTATGAGGAACTCGCCGGGCGTCCGTTCGTCCTCCGGGACGGGTGTGAAGCCCGACTCGAATAGTGTGTGGTGATCCCAGATGTGGTCCTCCACGCTGTCCGGGGCGCAGGCGAAAATGGCGGAACTGACGCCGCAATCCAGCCCGAGCGCCCCTCTTAAAGCGCTGATCGCCGTCCCCGCCTCGACGCCCGATGGCGGGCCCACAATAATGTGCTGCTCGCCCCGCGCCAGCAGTTGTTCGACGGCGGGCACCAGGTCGAGACGCACTGTGCAGCCCAGGCAGTTATGCTCCAGGACTGTCTCGTGCCGCTCGACAGCCCCGGCCGGGCCGAGGGTCCGGCGAATAACAGTTCCGTTCTCCAGAAGGTCGAGGACGATGACGGCGGCCGCGGGATAGATGGCAGCCAGCGCTTCGCAGGCTTGCTGACGGCAAAGGGCATCCAGGGAGCTGACGACGGTGAGGTTCATGCCTCCAGAATAATGAGAATGGTTCTCATCTGCAAAGCTGCTCCGTTGGTTCCAGCGCCTTCCGGCACGGCGGGCCGGCCCCGGGCGGGCCGGAAGGACCCGGCGCCGGACTACAGGAGGACGCTGCCCCGGATCACCGTGCGGCTGGTGCCGCCCACCCAGATGCTGCCACCTTCGCTGGTGATGGTGAGCCGTCCGCCGCGGCCCAGGGCAGTGCCCTGGCTGACCGTGTAGTTTCCCTCCGCCACGCCCGAGCCGATGAGCCATTGGGCGAGGCCGGCGTTAAGGCTGCCGGTGACCGGGTCCTCTGGAATGTCGAGGCCGGGAACGAAGCCGCGCACCTCAAAGTCCGCGGGGCCGCCGTCCCCGTAGGCGCCGATGACGCCCACGTTCAGCTGTCCCATGGCCACGAAGTCCGGCGTAAGGTCCAGCACCTGACGGGCCGAGGCCAGCCTGATTCCAAGCCAGCCCGGGCCGTTGTCCACCCAGTTGCTGTCCAGCACCTGCTCGGGCGTGATGCCCAGGCTCGCGATGGCCTGCTCCAGCACCTCAGGTTCCACGGGACCGGAACGGCGCAGCGGCGGGGCCTCGAAGAACTGTTCACCGGCGGTCTGGCTGATTTTGACGAGGCCTACCTCGCATTCCTGCACGAGTTCGCCAGGCCGCTGCGGCCGGCCGCCGTTCTCCAGCCACGCGTGCGCGGACCCCAAGGTGGGGTGGCCAGCGAAGGGAAGCTCGGACGCCGGAGTGAAGATCCGCAGCCGGTAGTCCGCCTCCGGCTGTGTTGGCTTCAGCAGGAACGCGGTTTCGGAGAGGTTGGTCCAGTTGGCAAAGCTCTGCATCTGCCCGGCCGAAAGGCCGTCGGCGTCATGGACGACGGCCACCGGGTTGCCGGGCTTGGGCCCCGGGGCGAACACATCGACCTGCGAAAACGGGTATTCGTTCACGGTGGCCATTATGCCTCCGCCGGTTCGCCCAGTTCGGATTGGTTGGGAACCGTGGCGAGCCCGTCCACCACCTCGACGCCGGGCAGCTTACGGAGTTCGGCCGGGTCGAGGACGATCTTGCTGGACCTGTTGCCGCCGCCCATCACCACCCGCGGCACGTCCATCACGGCCCGGTCCACGTACACGGGCAGCCCGACAATGCCGGGCACCGTGACGCCGCCCACCAGCATGCCGGTCAGCGCGGTGGTGGTCCCGGCGTCGGCAAAGGAGGCACGCTTGACGTCGAGCAGGGCCCGGACCATACGGTTCACGTCCAGGCGGGTGGTGCCCAGGACCACGCACACCGCATACCGGGGCGGCTCCACCTTCTTGGAGGCGACCAGGATGGTGTTGGCTGCCTGCTCCATGGTGAAGCCGTAATGGGCGCAGAATTCCGCCGTGTCCGCCAGTTCCGGCAGGCATTCGAGGACCTCGTGGGCCACGCCGTGGGCGGCCAGGGCCTCCGCGACGGCGGGCAGGAGGAGCGTGTCAGTCACAGGAGTTCTCCTTTAAGGGTGGCGTCTTTAAGGGCGGTGTCCGCGCCGGAAGCTGCCGGCACGGGATAGGCGGGTGCGCCGCGGCGCAGCAGGAAGAACCGGTTTGACGCGGGAAGCCACATGAGCGTAGCCCCGGCCAGCGTAAGGACCAGGCCGGCAAGGATCAACGCCGTGAGATCTACGGGTGCGCCGAGCGCCGACAGGGCTGCGGCGACACTGAGAAGGATGCGGGCCCAGCGGGCGCCGTGCAGCAAGTGCTGGGCTGCCAGGACCTGCAGCGCGGTCAGCGGGACGGCGAAGGCCACGAGATAGGGCACGGCCCAGTCCGGGATCGACTGGCCAAAGTCGACGCCCGCCACCTCCAAAATGACAGGCATCATGCCGGCCACCACGGCGCTGGCCACCCAGCACGCTGCCGAGAACCGGACAGCCGCCGGTATGTTTCCGGGCTCGCCAAAGCCCAACTGCTGATCGCTCAATGAAGTCCCCATTCTTCAATTTGCGGTGCCTAATTTACGGTGTTTCCGGAATCCCGGCGATGGCCCCAGCCTACAGGCTGTCCCAAGCCGCCGGACGTACACTGGCCTTCCCATCACTTCGAGGACCTGCTGCAAGGGTGCATCTGGATGCTTTGGAAGCTTCTTGTCCGGTACCTGCAGCCGCAACGGCGGCTGCTGATCGCCGTCGTCGTTTTTCAGCTGGCGCAGTCTGTTGCCTCCCTTTATCTCCCCACCCTGAACGCGGACATCATCGACCTGGGCGTGGCCACGGGGGACACCGGCTACATCCTGCGGGTCGGCAGCCTCATGCTGTTCATCACCCTGCTGCAGATCGCGTGCGCCGTGACGGCCGTGTACTTCGGCGCCAAGGCGGCGATGGGGATGGGCCGGGACCTGCGCGGGGCGATCTTCACCCGGGTGGGCGGCTTCTCCGAGCAGGAGGTCACCCGGTTCGGCCCGGCCAGCCTCATCACGCGGTCCACGAACGACGTCCAGCAGGTGCAGCAGCTGGTGCTGATGTCCGCCACGCTGATGGTGGCCGCGCCCATGCTCAGCATCGGCGGTGTGGTGATGGCCGTGCGGCAGGATGCCCAGCTGTCGTGGCTGATCGCTGTGAGCGTGCCGGCGCTGCTGCTCGGCGTCGGGTTGATCGTGAGCCGGATGGTGCCGCTGTTCCGCCTGATGCAGCTGCGGATCGACGCCGTCAACAGGGTGCTCCGGGAGCAGCTCGCCGGCATCCGGGTGGTGCGGGCGTTTGTGCGCGAAGACCTGGAAACCGGCCGGTTTGCGGGCGCCAACGCGGACGTCACGGACACGGCGCTGCGGGCGGGGCGGCTGATGGCGCTCGCGTTTCCCGTGGTGATGCTGGTGCTGAACGTGTCCAGCGTGGCGGTGATCTGGTTTGGGTCCTTCCGGATCGAGGACGGCTCCATGCAGGTGGGCACGCTGGTGGCGTTCCTCAGCTACCTGCTGCAGATCCTGATGTCCGTCATGATGGCCACCTTCATGGCCGTGATGATCCCCCGCGCGGCCGTCTCGGCGGACCGGATCGGCGAGGTGCTGGAGACGGAGTCGTCCGTCCGGTCGCCGGCGCACCCGGTGCATTTCACCGACGATGCTTCCCGCAGCACCGCCCGCGGCGAGCTGGAAATGCGCGACGTCGGCTTCGCCTACCCGGGTGCCGAACGGCCGGTCCTCAGCGGCGTCAGCTTCACCGCCGCCGCGGGCAGGACGACGGCGGTGATCGGCAGCACGGGCTCGGGGAAGACCACCCTGGTGAACCTGATGCCGCGGCTCTTCGATGCCACGTCCGGGGCCGTGCTGATGGGCGGCGTGGACGTGCGGGAGCTGCACCCGGACCTGCTGTGGGGGCACATCGGCCTGGTGCCGCAGCGGCCCTACCTGTTCTCCGGAACCGTGCGGAGCAACCTGCTGTACGGCAAGCCGGACGCCACCGAAGAGGAGCTGTGGCACGCGCTGGCCACCGCGCAGGCCGCGGATTTCGTGCGGGAAATGGAGGGCGGCCTGGACGCGCCCGTCTCGCAGGGCGGCACGAACGTGTCCGGCGGGCAGCGGCAGCGGCTGGCGATCGCCCGGGCCCTGGTGAAGCGGCCCGAGCTGTACATCTTTGACGACTCGTTTTCCTCGCTGGACACCGCCACCGACGCCCGGCTCCGGCAGGCGCTGCGGCGGGACACCGCGGGGGCCACGCTGGTGATCATCGCCCAGCGCGTCTCCAGCATCGTGGACGCGGACCAGATTCTGGTGCTCGACGGCGGCAGGATCGTCGGGCGCGGAACGCACCGCGAGCTGCTGGAGACGTCGGAGACCTACCGCGAGATCGTGTCCTCCCAGCTGGCGGCGGAGGAGGCGGCATGAGCACAGCCCGCGGCACCCGGCCTCCTGCCGGAACCCGGCAGGCCGACGTCGTACGCATTCCCCGGCCGACGGGCGGGCCTGGACGCGGCGGACCGTTCGCCGGGATGAATGTCCCGGCAGAGAAGGCGCTGAACTTCGGGACGTCAGCCCGGCGGCTGCTGGGGGAGCTTCGCCCCGAGCGGGCCTGGCTGGCGCTGGTACTGGCGCTCGCCGTCGTAAGCGTTGCGTTTTCGGTGACCGGGCCGCGGCTGCTGGGCGAGGGCACCAACCTGATCTTCGCCGGCGTCGTGTCCAAAAACCTGCCGGCCGGGGCGAGCAAGGAGCAGGTGATCGCCGGGCTGCGGGCGTCCGGGCGGGATTCGCAGGCGGACATGCTGGGAGCGATGACGCTGACGCCGGGGGCGGGGATTGACTTTGCGGCGCTCGCGAACGTGCTGCTGTGGGCGCTGGCGCTGTATGTGCTGGCGTCGGCGTTCGGCTGGATCCAGGCCTACGTGCTCAACGGCGTGGTGCAGCGGACCGTGTACCGGCTGCGTGAGCGGATCGAGGCGAAGATCCACCGGCTGCCGCTGCGCTACTTCGACTCCATCCAGCGCGGCGAGCTGCTCAGCCGGGTGACGAACGACGTGGACAACATTTCGCAGAGCCTGCAGCAGTCGATCAGCCAGGCCGTCACGTCACTGCTCACGGTGCTGGGCGTGCTGGTGATGATGTTCCTGCTCTCGCCGGTGCTGGCGCTGATTGCCCTGGTGACGGTGCCGCTGACACTGGTGACGACGGCGCTGATCGCCAAGCGCTCGCAGAAGCTGTTCGTGGCGCAGTGGAAGCACACGGGGGAGCTGAACGGGCAGATCGAGGAGACCTACACGGGGCACGCGCTGGTGAAGGTGTTCGGCCGGCAAAGGGAGGTGGAGGAGCGGTTCCGGGAGAAGAATGCGGAGCTGTTCGAGGCGAGTTTCGGGGCGCAGTTCATTTCCGGCCTGATCATGCCGGCGCTGACGTTCATCGGGAACCTGGTGTACGTGGGGATCGCCGTGGTGGGCGGACTGCAGGTGGCCTCCGGGGCGATGCAGTTGGGCGACGTGCAGGCGTTCATCCAGTACTCGCGGCAGTTCACCCAGCCGCTGGCGCAGCTGGGTTCGATGGCCAACCTGCTGCAGTCCGGGGTGGCGTCCGCCGAGCGGGTGTTCGAGCTGCTGGACACGGAGGAGCAGTCCGCTGATCCGGATTCCGGCCGTGTGGCGTCCGGCAGTTCGTTCGACGGCGGGCGGGGCCGGCTGGTGTTCGAGAACGTCTCGTTCTCCTACTCGCCGGACAAGCCGCTGATCTCTTCCCTGTCTTTGGTCGCCGAGCCCGGGCAGACGGTGGCAATTGTGGGGCCCACCGGGGCCGGCAAGACCACCCTGGTGAACCTGATGATGCGGTTCTACGAGCTGGATGCGGGCCGGATAACGCTCGACGGCGTGGACGTCACCGCTGTTCCCCGGCGCGAGCTGCGCTCGCGGATGGGCATGGTGCTGCAGGATACGTGGTTGTTCGGCGGCACCATCCGGGACAACATCGCCTACGGCCGGCCCTCGGCTTCCGAGGAGGAGATCCTGGAGGCGGCGCGGGCGACCTACGTGGACCGGTTCGTGCGTGCCCTGCCGGAGGGGTACGACACGGTGCTCGAGGACGAGGGCTCCAATGTCTCGGCCGGCGAGAAGCAGCTGCTGACGATTGCCCGGGCGTTCCTCTCCCGGCCGTCGGTTCTGATCCTGGACGAGGCCACGAGCTCGGTGGACACCCGCACCGAGCTGCTGGTGCAGAAGGCGATGAGCGCGCTGCGGTCGGACCGGACAAGTTTCGTGATCGCGCACCGCCTCTCCACGATCCGCGACGCCGACCTCATCCTGGTGATGGAGGCCGGGCAGATCGTGGAGCAGGGGACTCATGCTTCGCTTTTGGCTGCGGGCGGGGCCTACGCACGCCTGTACGAGGCGCAGTTCGCGGCGCCGGCGGCGGAGGAGGTCTAAGCGCGAGCGGCCACTTGGGTCCCTGCGTCAGCGCCGGCGTTGGTCCTGGTGCGCCTGGGCTACGAAGTGCTCAACCCGCCGGTCCGGAACGAGCCAGATCAGGGCCACCACAGTGTAGACCGCAACTCCGAGCAAGGGATGCAGCGTGCTCAGCGCAAGGCCCCCCAAATAGATCAACGGGGACGTCTTGCCCTTCCAGTCCCTGCCGACGGCCCGGGCGAGGGCACCGTCCCTGCCCTGCTGGCGGATCAGGGTCTGCTGCAGGATGTAGTAGGCGATGGCCGCGCAGAGGAGGTTGATCCCGTACACCAGAACCGGGACCAGCAGAAACCCGGATTCGTCCATCCACCGGGTGCTGAACGGGAAGAGCGAGAGCCAGAACAACAGATGCAGGTTCGCCCAGAGGATCCCGCCGTTGACCCTGTCGGCCAGATGGATCATGTGGTGGTGGTTGTTCCAGTAGATGCCTACGTACACGAAACTGAGCAGGTAGCTGAGGAAGGTGGGCAGCACCTCGGCCAGCCCCTGCCAGCTCGGTTCGTGCGGCACACGCAGTTCCAGCACCATGATGGTGATGACGATGGCCAGCACGCCGTCGCTGAATGCCTCGAGCCGGTTCTTGTTCACAGCGGTCCCTCCTCAGCGCATCATCCCAAGTCCGTGCCCGGCGGCCAATACCCGTTAGGGAGAAAGTCCGGGCTCGGTGAGGAAGCGGAAGACGGCGGGACCTTCCCGCCGTCGTCCGCTTTCCGTTCGCTGATCGTTGCCGTTCAAGCGCCCCCAGCGGGGACCGCTGGCCGGGTCAGGCGGAAACCTGGGTGCTGGACCCGCGGCCCGTTACCGTTCCCAGACCCTTGGCATCCGGGCCCGCTTCGCTGCTCATCAGCAGCGCCCGGCGCGCGGAAGCGACGTGATGCCGCATGGCTGCGCCCGCGGCTTCCGGGTTGCGGGTCTGGAGCGCGTACAGGATGGCCCGGTGCTCATTGAGCGCGTCCCGCCGCGGATCCTTGCGGGTCAGGCTCCTGTACTGCCGCATGACGAGCGCATACAGCAGCTGGTCCGTGAAGCCCGACAGCGTGGGCTGGCGGGCGGCGTCGCGGACCAGCTTGTGGAACTGACGGTTCAGCCTGGAGTACTCAGCTTCCTGGCGGTCGTACTCCGCGCTGGCCATCTGCTCGCAGATCGCCCCGAGCTCATCGAGCTCCACGTCGGTGGCCCGCTCGGCGGCTTTGGCTGCCAAGGCCGATTCCAGGATCTCGCGGGCCTCGAGAATTTCCACCGCTTCTTCCACGGTGAAGATCCTTGTCCGCACGCCGCGGTGGGGTTCGCTGGTGAGGTAGCCCTCCGACACGAGCCGGGCGGTGACAGAGCGCACGGTTCCACGCGAGACGTCCAACAGGCTGGTCAGCTCCGCGTCGGTCAGGCGTACGTTCGGTTTGAAATGACCCGAAATGATGAGGTTCCGCAGATCGTCGTAGGCCTGGTTGGACCGGGTGGAGGCCAGATCAGCGGTGACCGGTGTTAGCTCGCTCATGTGCTGTGACCCTTCCGTGCTACACATGGCGAATTTATCAGGTCGTGGCCAGCGCGGGGTAAAGACGCCTGGTGGTGCTACTGAAAATGCCGGAGCGGTTCTCCGCGGACACCAGGCTCAAGACCCGTTCCGCCAGGGCGCGCAACTCATCCAGAGGCTGTTCGGCTGCCGGGCAGTTCGAGCCCCAGCCGATCCGGTCCGCGCCGAATGCCTCGATCACGGGGTCCAGGAAGTCCCGCGCCCTGTCCCCGATATCGTCAAGGCCCTCCAGTGTGCGGTGCGTCAATTTCAGGTGAAGCCCGGAATGACCGGCCAGTGCTGTGAGGTCGTTGGCGGCTTTCGTGGGCGAGGTGCGCACGTCCGGATACCCACAGTGGTCCAGGAGAATCGTGGCGTTGGGGTGGCGCGAGAGCAGGTCTTTGAGGACCGGTGCGGTGTCGTCACCGAGCCGGAGCTGCAGGCAGACCGGGACCTGTTCCTGGCCCGCAGCCGCCCAGAATTCGTCCGTCGCTTCGTCCGCGAACCACATGCCCTGCTCGGAAACCGTGCTGCCGGTGGTAAACAGCCGGACCCCGGCCAAACCGCGTTCGACGCCGGCCCGCAGCCGCCCGCCGGCGTCGGCCGCCAGCGGGTCGAATGTTCCGACGGCAACGAATCTGTCTGGCCAGCGGGCTGCCGAGTCGAGAACGTAGCTGTTGTCATAGCCGTAGGCGGTGGTGGCCTGCACGAGGACGGCCTGGGCGATGCCGGTCTGGTCCATGCGTTCGAGGAGCTGTTCCGCGGTGACGGGGCGTTCACTGGCCCAGACGGACTGGTGGCCGCCCAGCGGTGCCCGGGGATAGGTGTCCGTGTCGGACGCGAGGATGTGGCAATGGCTGTCGACGATGTCCATGTGTCTCCTTCTTGGGTCGTGGTTGTTCAGCAGTCTGCGTAAGTGCCGGGTGCGAAGATCGGGTCGCCCGGGTTTCCCTCCGTGAGGCCCTGGTCCCGGCTGAAGCGCTGCAGCGCTTCGATGCTTGCCTTGTTGCTTTCGAGTCCGTACGGAATCGGGTCCGCTCCGATCATGCGTCCCTGCTTGGCCAGGCGCGGCAGCGCGGCCCAGGCGTGGTCCTCGTCCAGGTGCAGTTGCTTGCTCTGCGCGAAGGCGGCGTAGAGCTTAGACGGCAGGCTGGGATCCTTTTCTACCAGTTCATTGCGGACAACAATCACCGAGTGCAGCGGGTAGATGCCCGTGCGAAGGTATGAATCCCGCTCAATGATGTCGCTGTCCGGGAACAGGGGATAGGTCTCACCGTTCTGGGTGACGGGGGTAGCCGATTCCCAGCCGGCGGTGGGTGCACCCGCCCGTCCCGTGCCCGCGTTGCCGGTGAAGGCGGCGTCCACCTCGCCGGCAAGGAGCAGCGAGCCCAGTGACCGCCCGTCTGTGACCCGTTCCGCATTGGAGGGCACCTTGCCCTCAACGTGGTCATCGTCGTCGATGACCCACGTGATCGATTTCAGATCCACCCCGTAGTCCTCGTCAAGAATGCCGCGGCCCCACACGCCGGTGCTCACCGAGTATGCCCGGACGCCAACGCGGCGGCCCTCAAGATCGGTTGGCACCACGACGCCGGATCCCGGCGCGCACTGAAGGTCACCGTGGTGGAACCGCCGGTTGAGGAAGACCGGTATCGCGGTGATCGGCACCCCGGCTTCGCGAGCCATCAGGTACGAGACCGGGGCCAGCTCGCATACGTCGAACTCCAGGTCGCGGATCATCCTGCGATAGGCCGCGATGATCGGCTTGACCTCGATTGGCTTGACCACGTAGCCCTCGACGGCCGCGCGGCCGTCGAGAACGGCCGCTGAATGAGGATAGTCGCCCAAGGCGACGGTTAGATGTTCCACCAAGACCTCCATTGATTGTTGGACAATACGATCACTGTAGCACGCGTGGCACCGAGCGCCAGAGCCCTCGTGAAATCACTGATTTGTTCTAAAAACTCCAGTGATCAAGCGGATGGCGTCTGTTCTGGGCAATAAATTGTGGCCCCCTTCACAACTTCGCCAACATAGTGCTACCGTCAATGTTGTTATACAAAACGAGTCACGGTCGCTTCTCAAGCCCACATTCCGCCACTGACGGCAGGCCTGGCCTCTGACAAGGACCGTCTACTGAACCGGAGCCCTTCTTGATCACCATCACCCAGCGCGTATCAGTTCCCCATCCGCCGGACGTTGTCTGGAGCGTCCTCTCCGATCCCCACAAAGTGGTGGGCTGCATCGACGGCTCCCGCTTGGGCGAATTCCACGACGACGGCAGCTTTGATGCCCTGATGGCCGTCCGCTTCGCAGCCATCAAGGTCTCGTTCAAGGCCCGGGCAAACCTGGTCCTTGACGAGGACGCCCGGACCGGGCGGCTTGAGGCGAAAGGCAGCGACAGCCGGGGTTCAACCCGCGTCCAGGGCCACGCCGACTACAGCGTCCAGTCTGCTGCAGATGGATCTGTCGTCATCCTTGACGGCCAGATCGACATCGGGGGAGCACTTGCCTCGCTGATTACGACCGGCGCCTCGATCGTCGTCGACCGAATGACCAAATCGTTCAGCGAGAGCCTCATCAGCACATGCGCGCGGCTCGATCCGAACACCGCAGGCCTCCAGGAGGCCGGCACTGAGCGCAAACCGCGTCTTGGGAACTTGTTCCGGGGTGCCGGTGCGCGGGTGGGAAGCTCCACGGAAGGGAGTGGAAACTGATGAGACTCAACCGCATCATCGACAAGTTTGAAAAGGGCGAACGGGTCTTCGCCACCTTCGCCTCGCCCGACCCCGCCGGAGCGGTCGCAGTCCGCGACGCCGGCTACGATGCGCTGCTGTTTGAGGCAGAGCACAAGCCGTGGGACGTTCCTCAGCTCAAGGACGCCATGCAGTACCTGCTTGACCGCCGGCAGGTGTTCGACGCCGACAGCCTGGCGCCGAGGACCACCCCCTTGGTCAGGGTTCCGCCCAATGGCGGGGAACGGTCACAATGGCACGCCAAGCAGGCCCTTGACCTGGGGGCTTACGGCATCGTGTGGCCTCACGTGGACACCGTGGGCGATGCGCGCAACGCCGTGGCTGCATGCCGGTACCCCAGCATCAACCAGGACGAGAGCCGTGAACCCTTTGGCCTGCGCGGTGACAGCCCCGCCTGGGCCGCGCGTTACTGGGGCGTGCCGGTGGGTGAATACTACGAACTCGCGGACGTCTGGCCGCTCGCGCCGCAGGGGGAGATCCTGGTGGGGCTCATGATCGAAAGCGTCCGGGCAGTCGAAAACCTCGACGCAATCCTTGAACAGGTCCCCGGCGTAGGTCTGATCCTCGTCGGGGAAGGCGACCTGAGCCAGGAGCTGGGCGTGCCGCGCCAGTTTGAGCACCCGACCGTGCAGGCCCACCGTGACCGGATCGTCGAGGTCTGCAAGGCCCGGGGAGTCCCCGTCGGCCACCCGCACGTCACCGAAAAGAATGTCGACGAGGTCCTGGAAAAGGGATACGAGTTCCTGATGACCGCCCCGGTGGTGACCTACCCCGGTCTGGTCCGCGGCCGAAACCTCGCCGACGCGGCTGCAGCCGGCACCGCCCGATAACCAGGAGAGCAGAACAAGACCATGTACATCGACATACACGCGCATTTCACCACCGTTCCCGACGCCCTCAAGACCTGGCGTGACCGCCAGATCGCCGAGATCGAGCAGCACGGCCGCCACCTCCCAGCCGACGGCGTCGAAATCTCCGACGACGAGATCGCCGCGGCGCTCACGGAAGGTCAGCTCGCGCTCCAGGCCAAGCACGGCATCGACCTGGCACTTCTGTCACCCATCGCCGGCAAGATGGCGCACCACTACGGCGACCAGGAGACCAGCCTCACCTGGAGCCGGCTGGCCAACGACACCGTGTACCGCGCCTCGGTGCTCTTTCCGGACAGCTTCGCCAACGTGTGCCAGCTGCCCCAGTCACCCGGCGGCGACATCCAGGCCTCCGTCGAGGAACTGCGCCGCTGCGTCGAGGATCTCGGCTTCGTCGGCGCCAACCTCAACCCGGATCCCTCCGACGGCTACTGGCAGGCCCTCGCGATCACGGACAAGTACTACTACCCGCTCTATGAGGCGATGGTGGAGCTTGGCGTGCCGGCCATGGTGCATTCCTCGATGTCGGCCAACCCTGCCGTGCACGGAACCTGTGCTCACTATCTCAACGGCGACACCACGGCGTTCATGCAGCTGGTCCAGTCCGACCTGTTCCGGGATTTCCCCGATTTGAAGCTGATCCTGCCGCACGGAGGCGGCGCGGCCCCCTACCACTGGGGCCGTTACCAGGGGGTCATGCACGATCAGGGCCGCGGCGACCTGGCCGACATCATCGGGGACAACCTCTACTTCGACACCTGCGTTTACGGCTCGCGCGGGCTTCAGCTCCTGATCGACACCGTCCCGACCAAGAACATCCTGTTCGCCTCCGAGATGATCGGGGCCGTCCGCGGCGTCGACCCCGAAACGGGCCACCGCTACGACGACACCCGCTTCCTGCTCGACTCGTTGGACTTCGCGGATCAGGCCCAGCTGGAGTCCATCGCTGCGGGCAACGCCCTGGGAGTATTCCCGCGGCTGCGCCAGCGGCTCGAGGAACGAGGACAAATTCCACCCGCAACCGGCACTCCGGTTGGCGCCACTACGGCCGCACACTGACGAGGAGCAACCATGACAAAGGTCTATGAAGCACTGGCGGACGCATTTATCGCCGAAGGAACCACGCACATCTTTGGCATGACCGGCGACGCCAACATGCACTGGATGTACGCCATGGCCGAGCGCGGGGCGACGCTGTTCGAGGCCCGCCACGAGGGCTCCGGGCTGGCCATGGCCGACGGCTGGGCGCGAGGGGCGCAGAAACCGGGAGTGGCATCGACCACGAGTGGGCCCGGCGTCACCCAGCTCGGCACCAGCCTTGTGTGCGCCAGCCGCGCCAGGACGCCCCTGGTGATCTTCAGCGGCGAAGTCGCGCTGGGAGACCTGGGGGCTACGCAGTATCTCGACCAGGCAAAATTCGCCGAAGGCGTTGAGTGCGGATTCGTCCAGGTCTCGTCCCCGACGCGCGCCCAGGAAGCTGTCCAGCGGGCCTTCTGGCTGGCCCGGACCACATCCCGGCCGGTGATGGTCAGCGCGCCCACCAATGTTCAGCAGGCAGAGTTCGACGGCGCACCCGTCTACATTCCCTCGACCGCGCTGATCGACAACGCCCTGGCACAGCCTGCACCCGAGCGCATCGACGAGGCCGTCAGGATCCTGGCCGAAAGCGAAAGGGTGGTGGTTCTTGTGGGCAAGGGCGCACGCGCCGCCGACGTCGGGGACCTGGTCCTTGCGCTGCAAAACAAGACCAACGCCCTGATCGCCACGACGCTCCAGACGAAAAACTGGCTGCGCGACCGCACGGACTATTTCGCGGGCATCTCCGGCCTGTACGGCACGGCCACGGCCCACGAACTCCTGCAGGAAGCCGACTGCCTCATCGCTGTCGGGGCCAGCCTGAACCACTTCACCACCGAGCACGGCTACCTGTACCCGACGGCCAGGATCATCCACCTCGACCACGCCGAGCAGGTGGTCACCGGAACCGGCCAGCCCGTGGACTGTTATGTCCGGGGCGACGCCCGCCCGTCCCTGGAAGCGATCGTGAAGGCACTGCCGGACACCCCGGAACACGGCGGCGGCTACCACACGCCGAACATCGCCGCAGCCCTCCGCACGGCCGACGCCCTCAAGGAAGACTTCCACCACGAAGACGGCCGCCTGGATCCCCGCGAGGTGATCCTTGCACTCGACCGCCTGGCACCCGCGGAGCTGCCGCTCGTGATGGGCAGCGGCCATCAGACCGACTTCGGCACCATGCTCTTTACGCGTCCGCGCGAAATCGTCTCGAACTACGGCCTCTTCGGAGCGATCGGCCAGGCTCCGCTGCTCACGATGGGATGGAGCGTCGGCCGCGGGGAGAAGCCCACGTTCGTGGTTGAAGGCGACGCCAGCTTCATCATGCACCTCGCGGAGTTCGACACCGCCTGCCGATACAAGTGGCCCGTCCTGGTTGTTGTCATGAACGACGAGGCGCTCGGAGCGGAATTCCACAAGTCGGGGGCACACGGACTGAACCCTGAACTTACCGCCATCCCGTCCCCGGACCTCGGCGCCGCTGCGGTGGCCCTTGGAGGACGCGGATCACAGGTGCGCACCATCGCCGAGCTCGAGGCCGCCGTGCAGGAGTTCATCGCAAACCCGGCGCCCACCGTCATCGATGTCCGCATCACCCGCGAAGTCATCAGCATCCCTTACCGGCGTCTGTGGCACGCGGAGGAAGTATGAGAAAGGAAAACACGTCAATGACGACCGCTGAAATTGAGTTTTTGATCAACGACAAGGAGCTCGCCGGAGCGGCGCTCACCGCCCTGGAGTCGCACGCATCGGTGGGAGGTGTGACAGCATCACCCCTGCGCCCGGTCCACAACGGATTCAAGTCGTTTGTCGGAGGGCAAAGCTTTGAGGTCAGCGAAATCGCGATCGTGACAATGCTCCAGGCGGTGGCGCACGACCGGCCGGTGCTGTTCCTCCCGCTCACCGCCCTGGGCCGGCACCAGCACCAGACCCTGATCAGCACCCAGCAGCTCTCCGTTGATGACCTGCCCGGCCGCACCGTCGGCGTGCGGGCCTGGAGCCAGACCACAGGCATGTGGGTGCGCGGCTTCCTCGCGCACCAGTACAACGTGGACCTGCGGTCGGTGCGCTGGCGTACCTATGAAGGCGGGCACATCGCGGAGCAGGCTGAACCCTCATGGGTCGAACGCGCCGACGACGGAGCCAGCCTCGCGAAGGACCTGCTGGAAGGACGCGTCGACTTCGCCGTGATGGGCAACGACCGTCCCGACGATCCAAGTGTGCGCAGCGTCATCCCCGACCCTGCTGCCGCGTCCAAGGAATGGGCCGAGAAGGTGGGCTACGTTCCGGTCAATCACATTTTCGCCGTGCGCGAAAGCGCTGCCCGGGAACTGGGCGGCGCCGTTTGCGGCGTGTACGACGCTGTGGCCGAGCGGCTGGAGGCCCGAAAGGGATCGGCCGCAGGTGTTCCCCTGGAACCCTACGGCTTCGCCGCCCTCCGCCCTGCGGTCACTGCCGCGGCCCAGTACGCGTGGGAGCAGGAACTGCTGCCCCGCCCCGTGGACTACGACGAGCTGGTGGCACGCACGTGCGCGGCCTTGGGTGTTCCGGCCTCCCGGCTGGGTGGCTAGGATGTTCAGATTGTTGTACGAAATGACCGCAAACCCCTTGAATGTG
The DNA here is from genome assembly GCF_042791415.1 of Arthrobacter sp. NPDC056691. Taxonomy (NCBI): domain Bacteria; kingdom Bacillati; phylum Actinomycetota; class Actinomycetes; order Micrococcales; family Micrococcaceae; genus Arthrobacter; species Arthrobacter sp. NPDC056691. Next base: position 191,891 of record NZ_JBHTXX010000002.1, on the reverse strand, counting down.
GCGGGCATCACTGTTACTTTTAGGGCGGATTGTATAACAAAACGTCGTTTGGCAAAGGAGCTTCGATGACCATCCCATGGACCGTGGCGCTGCGCGACTACGAGCACACGCGCCCCCTCAAGGACGGCACGGTCGTCGCTGAGGGAGTCGACCTGGAATTTGTCGAGGTCGAGCCGATCCACCGGGCGTTCGCTCCGATGGTGCGTGAGGGCGGCTACGACGTCTGCGAGCTGGCAATCGCCACGCTGTTCCAGGCAATCGAAGCAGGCCGTCCCGTTGTCGCCCTGCCGGTGGTCCTGCATGGCAACTTTCACCACCGGTCGATCTCCATCTGGAATGGCGAGGGCCGGCTCAGCCCGGAGGATCTCGCCGGCCGGCGGCTCGGGGTACGCGCCCACAGCCAGACGACGGGCCTGTGGGTGCGCGGGATGCTCGCCGACACGTACGGACTGCGTTCCCAGGACGTCACCTGGGTGACCACGGAAGGTCCGCACGTGGCCTCCGCCGACGAGCCCGTCAACGTGGAACGCACAGACCGGAAGCTCGTGGACCTGCTCACGGCAGGTGAGTTATCCGCCGTCGTCATGGGCGCACGATCGGCCGACCACGTACCGGGCCTGGAGCCGCTGCTGCCGGACTGGAAAGCACGCCAGGACCAGTACCACCAGGAACACGGCTGGGTGCCGATCAACCACCTGGCCGTTGTTCGACGCGAACTGGCCGAGGCCCACCCCGACGGCGTTCGCGCTGTCTACCGGGCGTTGCAGCAGAGCATCGACGCTGCCCGGCCTGAGGTTCCCACCGGGACCACCCGGGAGATGGTCATCCAGTACGGCGTCACCGACAGCCTGCTGGCAACCCTTGAGACCGCCATCCGCTACGCCCGGGAACAAGAGATCATCCGGACAGACCTGTCCGCCGAGAAAATATTCGCCGACTTCGAGAAATACGTGGGGGAGCCGTGACCGGGAAGCGCCCGGCTCCTTGCCCCCACACCCTGTACCCGCGTCCCGAGGAGGACTGATGCAATACTTCGATACCCACACACACGCCATCTCGACCGACACCGGGACCTACCCGGCAAAGCCGCTCGGCGGAACCCGCTCGGAATGGTCCCAGGTCCGGCCCGTCGACGTCGACGGACTGATCCGCAGCCTGGATGATGCAGGCGTGGAGCGGGCAGCCCTGGTGCACGCCTCGACGGTGTACGGCTTTGACAACCGCTATGCGGCCGCCGCCCTGGCCCGGTACCCCGACCGCCTCGTCGGGGTCGGCGCGGTCGACTTCCTCGCCGACTCTGCCGTGACGGACCTGCAGGAGCTGATCGAGGAGCAGGGTTTCAGCGGCGTCCGGATCAGGGTCTCCGACGGAACCACCAAGGTCCCGACGCCGGGCTCCGGTGTCTCCGACGAGCGGATGGACGCGGTCTGGGACTATGTGGCAGCCAACGACGTCCCGGTGTGCATCCAGATGCACTCAAAAGACGCGCCGAAGCTTGTCCAGGTTCTTGAGGCCCGCCCAACGATGACGGTGCTGCTTGACCATGCCGGCCGCCCCAACGCCGCCGGCGGCCCGCCCTACGCGCATCTCGATGAACTGGGGCAGCTCGTCCGCTTCGCCGGGGTGCACCTCAAGATCACGCCTCCGGCCATCAAGCGCCTGACGGACGAACCGGACGCCAACGTCACCGAGGTGCTCGGCCGGCTCGTAGAAACGTTCGGCGCGGAACGGCTCATGTGGGGATCGAACTTCCCCGCCTCCGCAGGAACCCTCGCGCAGTTGCGTGGCTCCATTGAGGCGCACCTGCCCGATCTCGACGAGGCACAGCGAGCTGCGGTCCTTGGCGGCAACGCATCCCGAATCTACAGCGCGGCAGTGGTTGCCCGTTAGCCGTCGACGCCGTCAAAGCCGCCGGCGCAGACTAATACCAGGAGGACTCTCATGAATAACACGACAAACAGCAGCGCACGGGCCTCATTCGGCCGGAGCCGGCTGAGTCTCAGGCTGCTGGCCGTGCTCGCGGCCGTCACCGTCACCGCTTCAGCGTGCGGGGGAACCGGCGACGCAGCCGCCAAGCTCCCCGCCTCGATGCCTGATCTGGTCAAGCAGGCCGAAAGCGAAGGCCAGGTCGCATGGTCGGCACCCAAACCGCTGGAGCAGATGCAGCCCGCCATTGACCTCTTCGAGAAGAAATACCCCGGGATCAAGGTGAAATACACCAACACCAAGGCCCCGGACCAGGTCAGCCAACTCAAGATGGAGCAGGCAGCCCGAAAAGTCTCCGTGGACGTCGCCGCTGCGGGTGAACTGACGGTACCGCCCTCCCTGGAACTCGCCGACAGCGTGGACTGGGCTACCTACGGCATTAAGAAGGAGCACATCTTCTTCGAGGACAAAGCCGTCTACATCTGGGCTGCCCCGAAGGTCTGGGCCTACAACAAGACGATGGTGACCACCGCGGATGTCCCCACCACCTGGGATGACCTCCTCAAGCCGCGCTGGAAAGACGCACAGATCGGTGCAGAGTCGCGGGCTTCCTTCATGACCGTCTGGAACCTTGATCCTGCCCTCGGCGAGGCCAAAGCACTGACCTGGGCACAGCAGTTTGCCGCCCAGAAGCCGCACTTCACGCCGAACACAACCCAGTCCGAGGGGCTGATCGAAAGCGGGCAGGTTGACATCGGCACCAGCCTCATCAACCTCGTCCTGCAGGCCCAGAAATCCGGGGCACCGGTTGAACTGGCGCCGTTGTCGCCGACCAACACGAATGAGACCTTCATTTACATGCCAAAGGGTGCGCCCCACCCGGCGGCGGCAGTGCTGCTGACCTCGTTCCTGTCCTCAGATGAAGCGCAGGCAGCACTGGCAACAACCTATAACTCACGGATCCCCCAGGAAACCGACTGTTCGAACCCCGGCCAGAGCCCCGTCGTGAAAGCACTGTGCACGGCTAAGATCACGTGGCACTCAACGGGAACGATCGACCACTACAACGCCCTGGCCGAATTCTTCCCCAAGGCTCAAAAGGCCCTGGGAACGGACCTTGGGTAGGCGATCCACATGACAGTCAACGCAACAGAGGCGCCAGCAATCGGCGAAGCGCCGCCGCCGCCGGAGCAGCCGGCACGGGTCAGCCGAACCCGCCACGGACTGGGCAGCAAAGCTCTAAACGTAGCGATGATCCTGCTCGTGGGCTACCTGATTGTTGTCCCGCTGGTAGTCCTCTTCTACAGCAGTTTCAAGGCATCAACGACCAAACTGCCCTTCGACGTTAAGGGATTCTCCTTTGACAACTATGTGCACGTATTCCAGTCGAGCCGGCTCGGCGAGGTCACCCTCAATACGGCAATCTACGTCGTCGGTTCCGTGCTGGTTGCCTTGGTGCTGAGCGTCGCCCTCGCCTATCTCTTCGAGCGGACCGATATCCCCGGCCGGAGGATCCTGGCGCCAATGGCGCTGGCTCCCATGGCTGTGCCCGTGGTGGTCATGGCAATCGCCTGGGCCCTCGTCGCAAACCCGGCCAACGGGCCACTTGCCATCATCATCCGGCAGACGCTGGGACTTTCGATCGACATCTACTCACTGCCCGGCATGATCGTCGTGATGGGCATCTTCGGGGTGCCGAGCATGTACCTGATGATCGCACCGGCGTTCGCCAGGCTGAACCCGGAGCTCGAGGAGGCGGCCGCGGCTGTCGGTGCCCCTCTGCTGCGCCGGCTACGGCTCATCGTGTTCCCGCTGATCGGGCCGGCCGTTTCCGCCGCGACCATGCTGTTTGTCGTCGTCGTTCTCGAAGGATTCTCCATCCCGGCCCTGCTTGGCCTGCCCGACCAGATCTTCGTCTTCAGCAGCCTGATCCAGCACTCCCTGGAACCGCCGACAGGATCACCCAACTATGGCCAGGCAACCACTTACGGCGTGCTGATCCTCGTACTGTCCTTTGCCATGCTGCTGATCTACCGGCGACGTATCCGGGACACCCACCGGTTCAAAGTCGTGGTCGGCAAGGCGTACCGTCAATCCCGGACACCGCTAGGCAAGTGGCGGATCCCGGTCTTCACCGTCGTCGCCTTGTACATGCTGATCGGCATTGTCCTGCCGATTCTTGCTCTCCTGTGGACCAGCCTGTCGCCGTTTTCCCGCCCCATCAGCTGGGACGGCCTGTCCGACCTGACATTCGCCCAGTTCGCCAAGATCCTGACGGACCCTGGCATGGGCGAGGTCATGCTGAACACCGCGATCGTGGTGCTGGTAACCGCGACTGCAACGACAGCGATGTCAGTGTGGATCGCCGTCGCCGCCCACCGCCGCAGCTTCCGTGGCAGCGCAGTGCTGTTCGAATCGACATATCTCGTTTTCGGAATCCCCAGCGTTGTGCTCGGTGCAGCAGTCCTGTTCCTGTACCTTTTCATTCCCATCCCGATCTACGGCACGGTCTGGATCATCATCGTGGCGCTGGTGACACGCTTCCTGCCCCGCGGGTCGCGGCTCGTCCAAACAGCGCTACTGCAACTGGACGAGGGACTCATCGAAGCTGCCCGCGTCACCGGGGCATCGCCCTTCACGGTGACCGCAAAAATCCTGCTTCCCTTGCTGCGCCAGGCGCTGTGGAAGTGCTGGCTTTGGGTCTTCGCCCACGCCCTCGGAGAACTGCCCATCGCACTGCTGCTGACTAGCGCGGACAACCGGACCCTCGTCGTCGAGGTCTGGGACACATTCACTTCGAGTGTCAACTACCCGCAAGCGAGTGCGCTGGCGGTAATCATCCTGGTGATTTCAATGATTGCGGTCCTGTTGGTAAACCGGCGCGGGGCCTCTGAGAAGGAAGCATGAGCAACATGACACGCACTACTACTGAAAGCTCGATCACCATCCACGAGCTGCGCAAGAGTTACGCCAAAACCCGGAAGGGTGAGCAGCCCTACGCCGTGGACGGTGTCTCGTTCGAGGTGCCCAGAGGCCAGTTTGTCACGCTCCTCGGTCCCAGCGGCTGCGGCAAAACCACAACCCTTCGGTGCATTGCCGGGCTGGAACAGCCGGGTGACGGCCAGATCATCATGGCCGGGCAGACGGTATTCGACGGAGCCCGGAGCATCCAGATCCGGCCCGAAGACCGGCCGATTGCGATGGTCCCGCAGTCATACGGAATCTGGCCGCACATGACCGTGCTCGACAACGCCGCCTTCCCGCTCCGGCATGGCCGCAACCGCAAGGGACAGCAAAACATCAAGCAGCGGACCCTCGAGATGCTGGAACAGGTGGGCCTGTCCGCCTACGCCGACCGGTGGGCAACCCAGCTCAGCGGCGGGCAACAACAGCGCCTGGCCCTGGCGCGGGCACTGCTCTCCGAGCCAGAGGTGCTCCTGCTCGACGAGCCGCTGTCCAACCTCGACGCCAAGCTGCGTGCGAAACTCCGGTTGGAGCTTCGCGCCTTCCAGGAACAGTTCGGCGTCACTTCGGTCTATGTCACTCACGACCAGGCAGAGGCCCTGGCGCTCTCCGACATCGTCGTGGTCATGAACCAGGGCCGAATCGAACAGATCGACCGGCCGGAACGGCTCTACCAGCAACCGAAGTCAGCATTCGTCGCAGACTTCATCGGCAGCGCGAACCTGATCCCGGCCCGCGAGATCACCAGCGTGTCCGGCGGGGTTCTCGCCAAGACAGACGTGGGCACGTTCCTGTGTGCCGGTGAGGGGCAGGAAACGACGACGACGGCACTTGGCGGAAATGTCTGCGTCAGGCCGGAGAACGTCGAGATAGACGCGGCAACATACTCGCGAAACGGCCTTTCCGACCGCAACGAGATGTCCGGCCGGGTCATCGGGGCCGAATTCCTCGGCGACCGGCTGGAACTGGTCATCGACCTGGCAGGAACGAAGCTGACAGCCTCTGCTCCAGCCGCCCTGACAGCGCGGCCCGGGGACGACGTCGTAGTGCGGGTGAACCCGACGCACGCCCGGTATCTCGCCTCGTAGGCCGGGGCAGCCAACAGGGTCACAGACGCTATGACCCGCGGAAGCCAATGACCCGGGGAAGCTGCGCGGCAAGCCGCTTCCCCGGGCCCGGACTGTTCCGCGAATCCTGCGTGCCCCGGTCGGGCCGGGGCCGAATGTCGCGAAACTTCCCACCACACACAAAGAGGAGACCATGATCCCTCTCACTTCACCCGAAGCCAACCCGAACTTCCCTCCGGACGATCCCCGGGTCGACTCTCTCAGACTCGCGGTAGGGCGCCTTGCCCGTCGATTGAAAAAGCACTCGGGATCCGACCTGACGCCCGCACAAATGTCCGCGCTGACCAGCTTGAGGCGGCAGGGTTGTGTGCGCATGGGCAGGCTTGCGGAACTGGAGGACATCAGCCGGCCGACGGCGACAAGGCTGATCGGAATGCTCCAGGACATGGGGTTGGCCCAGCGCGTTCATGACACCGCCGACGCGCGGAGTTGCATGGTGGAGCTGACACCGGACGGGGACCGCTTTTTGGCTTCCGCAAGCCTGCGGGCTGACGAATATCTGGCTCGCCAAATCTCCGCCCTCCAGCCTGACGATCAGCGACGGATCCTGGAAGCCCTGCCCGCCCTGCAACGACTCCTGGCTAACAAGGCATGAGGCGCTACTTTCTTGCCACGTTCGCTTCACTCCACAACCGAAACTTCCGGCTGTTTTTCTCCGGCCAGACACTGTCGATGGTCGGCACCTGGACACAGAAGATCACCCAGGCATGGCTGGTGCTCGAGCTTACCGATTCCGGGACACTCCTCGGGGTGACACTGGCCGTCCAGGCGGTTCCCACGCTGCTGTTCAGCGCATGGGGTGGCCTGCTGGCTGACCGGCTGAATAAACGGCGGATCCTGCTCTGCACGCAGGCAGCCTCGATCCTGCCGTCGGCCATTCTCGGTGTGCTAACCGCAACAGGGAACGTCTCGTTGTGGATCGTGTTTGTGATGGCGGGTGTGATCGGCACTGTCGAGGCTCTCGACAAGCCGGCCAGGCAAACCATCCTCGCCGAGATTGTGGGGCGCGAGCATCTCACCAACGCGCTGACGTTGAACAACATCACCGTCAATGCCGGCAAGCTCATTGGGCCGGCCATTGCTGGCGTCCTCATTACCGGAGTTGGGATGGCGGCCAGCTTTTTCGTGAATGCTGCCTCTTTTGGCGCGGTGCTCCTGGCGCTGGCCTTCGTCCGCGCTGATCAGCTGGAACCTCCGGTGCCTGCGGCCCGCTCCAAGGGCCAGGTTCGGGAGGGCCTGAAATATGTGCGGACCAATCCCCGCCTCGCTGGTCCGTTGATTCTCTTGACGGTGACGGGCCTCCTTGCCTGGGAATGGACCGTGACTTTGCCGCTGCTCGCCCGGGACGTGTTCCACGGTGACGCCCAGACCGTCAGTTCCATGTTCATCGCGATGGGCTCTGGCGCCATTTTCGGCGTGCTGGCAATTGCAGGGGCGCTCCGGGCCACAACCCGGCGTCTCATTGCCGCCAGCCTCGCATTTTCAGCCCTGCTGGTGTTTGCCGCCATTGCACCGGTTCTCCAAGTGACGCTGGTCCTGCTGTTCCTGCTGGGCTGCGCGGGCGTCGCCTACCGGGTCATCACAACGTCGCTGGCGCAGCTGGAGGCTGCACCAAGCATGCGGGGCCGCACGATGTCGCTTTTCATCATCGCGGTAGGTGGAACATCTCCGGTCAGCGCCCCCTTGCTGGGGTGGCTTTGCGAAACTGTCGGGGTGCGGTCAACCTTGGCGATTGGCGGCGTGGGAAGCGCCATCGTCGCGCTTCTGGTCATGGGTTACATGTCGGGCCATGATGCCAAGCAGGTCACCGGGGCCCAGGAGATCCATGACCTGGGGGACAAAGATGACGCGCCAAGCCGCAGCGCCAGCGGCTAGCAAAACGCGAACGGACAATTGCGCCCGCACGCGCCGCCGCGTCGTGAGGTCCCCCCGCGCCAACCTTTCCGCAAGGAATACGCCGCAGAGTTGATATCGGCCGGCAAGGGCTTCACTTTGGATCGAAAGGACGGCGATGGACGTCAGGCGTACCACTCTGCTGGCGGCGGCACTGTTTGGGGCCTTGGCGATGGCCGGCTGCGCCGCGTCAGCTCCGGCGCCGACAGTTACCGTGACTGCGGCGCCCGCCGCTAAGCCGGCAGCCCAGAAATTCACGGCCGCCACCAGCGGCAAGCTCCTGGCGGCCCGGCTCATGGCCCGCGCCCACCCCAAGAGTGCCGGAGTCAAGATCACAGGGGTGGAGTGCAAGAACTTCCCAAACATCAAGGTCGGTACCCACACCGATTGCCAGATGAGGGTCAACGGCGCCAAACGCGGGTACCTCGTCACGTTCACCGAGCGCGACGGGCACTACGTTGTCAAGACGCAGAAGCGCACCTGGTAGCCGCGGGCGGGTCGCAGCGGCAACTACACGCGGGAGGACCTGCCGCGGATGAAGTGGAAAATCAGGACTACCACGGCGATGACCAACAGCAGGTGGATCAGCCCGCCGCCGATGTTGCCGAGCAGGCCGAGAAGCCAGAGCACCGCGATAATGATGGCTATCCAAAGCAACATGAGAGTCTCCTTTATTTGTCCGCGGAATGGGAAACGCTAAGTACGCTTCCCATCTGTGGTGTTTATCACCCTATGCCCGGATCGGGTTGCCGCAAATAGCCATACACCGCCTACTTGTCCAGGGAACCCTGGACATTAGGGACCCGGCGGGGCGGGTCAGGATGTGGACCGCGTGTCGAACGCGGCAGCCGATTCCCGCAGGAGCCGCGCGACCGTGTCCACAGGCATGCTGGCTGACCGCCGCCGGTCGAACCGCCACAGAACAATGCGCCGCGTACCCAGCCCGGGGACGTCCAGGACCTCCACCCCCTTCTGGTTGACGCCGCTCAACGCCAAGGTGGGCACGATGGCGACACCCTCGCCCGCAGCGACCAGCGCAAGAGCGGTCAGCGTGTCCGCGTACTGATGCACAGTTTCCATCTGGGCGCCCGTTGATTCACGGAGCCGGCCGAGCACCGAAGCGTTGGCCGCTGATGACTCGACGCCGAGCCACGGAAGTGGAAGGCGGCCAAGATCGATGTTCTCGGTGGTGAGCAGGGCGCCCGCGGGAACCACGAGCTTCCAGGGCTCGTCCAGCAGGGGCTCTTCGGTCATTCCGGCGGAAAGCGAGCGGTTCCCGGCTGTGGTCGAATCGAGCTCCACCACGACGGCGTCGAGCGCACGCTGCCGGAGCAGCCGCATCAAGGCGGGGAAGTCGTCCTCAATCATCCGGATCTGTAATTGCGGGTACTGGACGCGCCACTCGGGCAGGCGCGGGATCACCACCGTGCGCACAAAACTGGTGAATCCGCCCACCCGCACCACCCCTGCGATGTTGGCGCCGCCTTCTATCCGGGCGCGGGCGACGCTGAGGGCACGTTCGATCTCCTCGCCGGCTTCCGCTATTGCGAGGCCGGCGGGTGTCAAAACCGAGCCCTTGGGAGTGCGCACCACCAAGGCGTGGCCCGTCTCGTCCTCCAGTTTGTTGAGCTGCTGGGACACGGCCGAGGGCGTAATCCCCAGTTCGTCAGCCGCGGCGAGCACCCCGCCGGCACGGGCAACGGCAAGAAGAACTCGCAGCCGGCGCGGATCTATATCCATGTTAAGTAGTTCTAAACCATGTCTTCAGCGGAATGCAATTGATCTAAAGATAGTTCTTCCTCATAATTGCTGTTAAAAGTACAGGTAAGGGATAGAGGCCGGCCCTCCAGCCAATGGGGCCCGGACCGTACGGGTGCGCAAACGCCGTTCGAACGCGCCCTGATCCCGTTGGCAATGGAGCCTATTCCGAAACACATACACATGGCCCGCCATCTCCACTCCGACGAGGGATGGCAGCCGGGCATCAACCCTGAAAGGACATCATGGAACTGCTGTGGGAAATCTCCGGTTGGGCAGGCGCGGTTGCGATACTCAGTGCGTACCTGGCAGTGTCCATGGGTTGGCTGAAGGCCGGCAAAGGCTTCCAGCTGGCGAATCTCCTGGGTTCTTGTGCCTTCATTATCAATGGCGCATTCCACGAAGCCTGGCCGTCCGTGGTCACGAACGTCGCCTGGTTCCTCATTTCTGCGGTAGCACTTCTTCGGATGCGCGCCACGCAGGAGTCGCCGGCGCCCGCCCCTGAAGCACATCAGGTGCAGTTTCCAGGTGTCCCCGAAACCGGCCAATTGGCCATTGTTGAAGCATCGCAGCTGCAATTTCCTGGTGTCCCCGAAACCGGCCAGCTGGCCATTGTCGAAGCGCCTCGCGCAGCCCGCTGCGCCTAAGCGAACGACGGCGGGACGTCCCGCCGTCGTCCGTTTCAGGACAATTCCCCTTATGATTTCGGTACCGCCGTTTTCTAGGGAGTGACGTGCGAGGTATAACGATCCGGCGGAAATCCGCCGCATGGCAGGGCTGGCTCTGGCTGATTGGAGCCGGCTTCGCTGTTTTGCTCGCCGGGATCGTCTTCGGCCTGCAGAAGACGGGCCCGCTGTGTGGCAGCCCGCTGATGCCGGACAGCCGTGCCGCGCAGGTATTCGACGCGCTCCGCCACGGCGCCAGAGCAGCGGCGGGCTGCTACCGCAGCATCGGGGCGGCTGCGGCTCCTACCTGGATCCTGATTGCGCTGGGCGTCGTTCTGGTGTTGGTGGGAGTGACCGTCCGGATCATCGCCATCAGCCGTCTGCAGCCGCCCGCGCATACGAGGCCGTGACGCGGCGGTACACAGGCGTAAGAAAAGCCCCCAACGCGGCCGCGATCATGATGATTCCGGCCACGAGGAACACCGGGGCGATGCCCCGGGAGGTGCCCTCGCCAAGGAGCGGGGCCAGCTGGGCGGCGCCTTCGGCCGAGCGCGCGTACGGGATGATCCAGAACTGGGCAATGGGGGCAATGAGGAACGCGGTGACCGGCGCCGCAGCCGACTCGAATGCCATGGCGAATCCAAACACCCGGCCCTGGCGGGGCAGCGGCACCACCTGCTGGATGACGGTCTGCTCGGCGGCCTCCACGAACGGTATCAGGACCAGATACAGCCAGATGCCCGCGACGTACAGCCAGGCCCACTCCCGCAGCGTGAACACCGCACCGAGGAGCCCCATCACCGCCACGGCGATGAGCAGGGTGCGCAGCGGGTTGGCACCGAGCCCGAACTTGCCGATCAGTGCTCCGCCCACAATGAAACCGGTGGAGCCGAGCGCGAAGACGGCGCCCCACATCTCCACGGAGAACATCTCCAGACCGTACGGGTCCATCAGCGCCATGTAGACGCCGCCGATGAAGTTGTTGAACGTGGAGAACAAGATGAGCGCGAACAGTCCGGCTATCGCAAGCACGGCAGCGAGTGAACCGCGCAGATCGAAGCCGCCTTGCGCATCCGAGGCCGCCGCGCGCACTTCCTCGGGCATGCGCAGGGTGAGCAGGTGCGCGAAGGCCAATGCGGTGAGCACCAGGGCGACGACGATCGTCCACCCCATGCCCAGCAGCCCGACGGACAGCCCCGAGAGCAGGGAAGTGACGATGAACATCAGTCCCTGCACCATGCCCACCAGCCCGTTGGCGTTGGCCCTCCGGTCGGGCTCGATGAGGATGGTGACCGTGGTGGACAGCGCGATGTTCCGCAGGTTTTCCACCACCGCACCCACCAGGATGATCAGCGTAAAGATCCAGAACCAGGGCCGGGCCAGGTCCAGGATCAGGGCGGTGGGTGCCAGCAGGAACATGACTCCGGACAACACGAACATCACCAGGGTGAAGCCGGCGGCGAAGCGCATCACCGCCAGCTTGCGGTAGCGGTCCACGAAAGTGCCGAAGCTGATGCTGGAAAGGGCGATTAACAGCATGTACGCGCCGCCGACCACCCCGGTGGCGATCACGTTGCGCGTCTCCAGGTACACCCAGAACGTCAGCGCGAACCAGAGGTAGCTGGTGGTGATGTTGGCCAGCGCCGTGTTCACCAGGATTCCGGCGAAGGTGCGGGACCGCTGTGCCTGGCTGCGCAAGGAGGTATCGACGGCGTCGGGATCGGTCAGACGGGGAGCCTCGGCGTCCTGGACCGGGGCCGGTTCCTGCTCGGTCATGCGTCCCAGTTTACTGAGAACTGACGGGCACGGACACGGCAGCAAGCGGACGACGGCGGTCCCTCCCGCCGTCGTCCGCTTCCCTTAAGCGCAACGCGCTGGAATCACCGCGCCGCGGCTACGGGCTGCTCCTGAAAGGCCGGCACCACGTGCTCGATGAAGAGCTCGAGGGAGCGCTTCTTCTCCTCGTGGGTGAGGCTGTTGTCGGACCAGAGGCTGAACTCGGTGACGCCGAGTGCCTCGTAGTGGCGGAGCCGCTCGATGACCTCCTCCGGCGTCCCGATCATCGCCGTCTGGTGCAGGGACTCCGGCGTGAACTCCGGGCGGCCGGCGAACTTCTCCTCAGGGCTGGGCTCGAGGAAACCGTTCTTCGGGGCGGTCTTGTTGCCGAACCAGGCATCGAACGTCCGGTAGAACTTGTTGATGCCCTCGGCCGGACGCCGCCAGCCGTCCGGCTCGTCCGCGGGGTGGACGTGGGTGTGGCGGAGCACCATGAGGTCCGGGCGGGGGACGCCGGGGTTGTTCTCGACGGCGGTGTCGAACTTGCGCGCGAGGTCCTCGACCTCCTCGTCGCCCTTCATCAGCGGCGTCACCATCACGTTGCAGCCGTTGGCGACGGCGAACTCGTGCGAGGAGATGTCGCGGGCGGCGATCCACATGGGCGGCGTCGGCTTCTGCACTGGCTTGGGGACGCTGGTGGAGGTCGGGAACTGCCAGACCTCGCCGTCGTGCGCGTAGTCGCCTTCCCAGAGGGCGCGCACGGCCGGGACCATCTCGCGCAGGTGCTTGCCGCCGTCGACAGCGGACATGCCGCCCATGAGGCGGTCGAACTCGAACTGGTACGCGCCGCGCGCCAGTCCCACTTCCATCCGGCCGTTGCTGATGACGTCCAGGAGCGCCGTCTCGCCGGCCACGCGGAGCGGGTTCCAGAACGGCGCGATGATGGTTCCGGCGCCAAGGCGGATGCGCGAGGTCCGCGCCGCAAGGTAGGCGAGCTGGGGCATCGGGCTGGGGGAGATGGTGTACTCCATGGAGTGGTGCTCACCAATCCAGACGGTGCTGAAGCCGCCGGCCTCCGCGATGAGCGCGAGCTCCGTCAGGTTCTCGAAGCACTCGCGGTGTGAGACGGACTCGTCCCAGCGCTCCATGTGGACGAAAAGGGAAAAACGCATTAGGAACTCCTTCGATCTGCGGCGATGCTCGCCGGCGCCTGCTGGGCAGTTGCCTGCTGGACAATTGCCTGCTGGGCGGGGGCCGCGGCCGCCGCGTTGCGTTCGGCGATGGTCTGGTTGCCGCGGGACCAGTGCTCGTGCTCAATCTCGCGGATGATGACGGTGGTGTTTTCCGGTGCTGCGCCCACGGCGTTCTCGGCGGCGCGGTGCAGTTCGCCAATGAGCGCGCGGAGCTGCTCGGGGGTCCGGCCCCGGGCGATGGAGACTTCGATAAGAGGCAAGGTGGTCAGCTCCTCATGATGAAGGGGTCGGCGATGGGGGACTCGTCCGTGTTGATCCAGATGCTCTTGAGCCTGGTGTACTCGCGGATGCTCTCGATGCCGTGTTCGACGCCGACGCCGCTGGTCTTGAAACCCTCGCGCGGGGACGCCGGGGACATGGCCCGGTACGTGTTCACCCACACCGTTCCCGCCTCCAGCCGGCTGGCCATCCGGTGCGCCCGGGCCAGGTTGGTGGTCCAGACCCCGGCGGCGAGTCCGTACGTGGTGTCGTTCGCGAGCCGCAGGACCTCCTCCTCCGTTTCGAAGGGCATGATGGCCGCCACGGGGCCGAAGATTTCCTCCCGCACCACGCGCATGGAATTGTCGACGTCGGTCAGCACGGTGGGCTCGAAGAAGTAGCCGCCCAGCGGGATGTTGGGGCGGCCGCCGCCGGTCAGGACGGTAGCGCCTTCCGAGACGCCCAGGTCAAGGTAGCTGGCTACCTTGTCGCGCTGGTCCTGGAACGCCAGGGGGCCAAGTTCGGTGGCGTCGAGGAGCGGATCGCCAATCACGATGCTCCTGGCACGGTTGGCGACGCGCTCCAGCAGTTCGTCGTAGACGGACTTGTGGGCGAAGACGCGGCTGCCCGCGATGCAGGTCTGGCCTGCCGCGGCGAAGATGCCTGCCACAACACCCATGGACGCGTTCGTGATGTCGGCGTCGGCGAAGACGATGTTCGGTGACTTGCCGCCCAGCTCCAGGGTGGAGCCGATGAAGCGCGACGCCGTTGACGAGGCGATCCGCGCGCCGGTGGCGGTGCTGCCGGTAAACGAGACCTTGGCCAGCCGCGCGTCGTCCACCAGGGCCGCGCCGGCCTCTGCACCGAAGCCGGTGACCACGTTGATCACACCTGCCGGGAATCCTGCCTCGTCGGCAAGGGCGGCCAGGCGGAGGACGGTGGCCGAGGTGTATTCGGACGGCTTGATGACGATGGTGTTGCCGGCCGCAAGTGCGGGGGCGAGCTTGCTGGTGGTCAGCGTCAGCGGCGAGTTCCACGGCGTGATGGCACCCACCACGCCCAGCGGTTCGCGGAGCGTGTAGTTCAGGATGGCCGGGGTGGAACCGGGAATGGTGTCGCCCTGGATCTTGTCGGCCAGCCCGGCATAGTAGTAGTAATACTCCGGCATGGCCGCCAGCTGGGCCCGCATCTCCCGCAGGAGCTTGCCGTTGTCCTGGCTTTCCATCCGGGCGAGCTCGTCGGCGTGCTCGCCCACCAGATCACCGAGACGGCGGAGCAGGTGGCCGCGCTTGGTCTGGCTAAGGTTCCGCCAGCTGGGATTCTCGAAGGCCGCGGACGCCGCTGAGACGGCGCGCTCGACGTCGGCCGCGTTACCCCGTGCGGCCTGGTACAGGACGTCAAGGGTTGCCGGGTTGGTGCTGTCGAAGTAGTCACCACCCGACGGCGGGACCCACTCCCCGTTGATGAAGTGGTTGTAGCGGCGTTCAACGGACATGTGAATGCTCCTTGATGAAAGCGGTAAGCGTGTTGGCGAGCTCTTGGGGACGTTCCACCGGCATCATGTGGCGGGCGCCGCTGATGATCGAGTAGGTGCAGCCGGGGATGGCGGCGGCCAGCCGGGCGCTCATTTCGGGTGTCGACCCCGGGTCCAGCTCGCCGGTCACGGCATGGGAGGGGACGGTGATCAGGGGCAGTTCGGCGGCGATTTCCGCGTCTGCGGTGGCGAACACGCGGTAGCAGGCCAGGAAGGACTCAGGGTCATTCCTGAGCAGGACCTCCCGGGTCGCTTCGACCAGCCCGGCCGGGACGGCGGACCCTTCCGGATACCACCGGCGGATTGATGCCTCCACCGTAGCCGGAAAATCGGATCCCGCCGAGGCCAGCCGGACCATGACAGCGGCGTGCTCCTCGGAGGTGCGTGCGCAGACCGAGGCGACAGAGGCCAGGCTGGCAACCAGGTCTGGCCTGAACCTGGCCAGGTGCTGGGCCACGAGGGCACCCAGCGAGAACCCCACCAGGTGCGTGTCCGGCTCGAGTTGTTCGGCGGCATCCGCCGCGAGCCCGGCAAGCGTCACCCCACCAGGCGCCGGCGGCCGGCGTCCGTGTCCCAGGAGTTCCAGGACCTGGACGTCGTATTCCGGTTCAAGGAATTCGCGAAGGGGGCCCCACATCGACCCGTCGAGGCCGACGCCGTGGATTAGGGCGATGCGGTCGCGGCTCACGGCGGCTGGCACCTACTTCGTTTCGGTGGCGAACGCTGCCAGGCGCTGCTGGGGCCGGCCCCGGGCAGCGGCGGCGAGGGCGATCACGATTTCATCGGCGTGCGGTGCGTCGTTGATCCGCACCTCGATGCTCTGGTGGTGGGAGCGGATGGTGGCGTCAGTAATGTGCTTGAGTGGGATGTCGAAGACAACACCGGCCGGCCCGCGCTTTTCCACTGCCGGAAGGAGCGTGGTGGCGTTGGCGGCGTCGCGGAAATGGTTTCCGAAGGCGAGCGTGTGGATGAGCCCTGAACCGTGCTCGATTTCGCCGTTCAGCCCCACAATGGCGGCCTTGCCGTACGCTTCGGCCGGGGAGCCAAGGGCCTCGAGCACGCGGGGGGCCAGCAGCGCCCCGATGGCGGATGCGTTGCCGTCGATGCCGGCGGAAAGGTCCTCGACGAATCCCTGGCCTGCCCAGGGATTCTTGACGATGGCGGCGACGACGGCAACGCGTGCGGCGGGGCTGACTTCGCGGCCTCCTTCGATGAGGACGTCTTCGGTCAGGGTGACGATCTTACGGATGCTCATGAAACAAGTTCTCCTAGTGTGTCTGCTTTGACGATCGGGTCGGTGAGGCGGTCACCGATGCGGGAGTGGGGGCGTGGCCCGGTTGATGCACCGAGGACGACGACGATCTCACCCGGGCGGGGTGCGTCACCGATGCGTGTGGTGATGGTTTGGTAGTGGGTCCGCGTTGCTGCGGCGTTCTTGTGCCAGAGGGGTACGACGAGTGAGGCGCCGGCGTCGCCGCGGTCATCGGCGAAGCAGATGATGGATTCGCCTTCGAAGTACTCGCGGACGAGGTTGCCGAAGAACGGTGTGTGGATGAGCGCGGCGCCGTGTTCGATTTCGCCGTCGGTGCCCACAATCGCGGCCTTGCCGAAGGCCTGGATTGCGTCCACGCCGCCGAGGTTGGCAGCGAGCACGTCGGTGAGCTTGCGCGCCAGCACCGGGGCAAGCTGCACCACTTCGTCGCTTAGGTCATCGGTCGCGTTGCCACCGAGCCATGGGTTGCTGACCACGGCCGCTGCCGTTGCGCGGACCGCGGGCACGGCGGGGGAGTGGCCGTTTTCGAGCAGGATTTCCTCGCTGTAATACACGATCTTGCGGATGCCGAAGCTTTGGTCGTTCGTCATTTGGGCTCTTCAATCATGGAGAAGCGCATGGCTTCCTTTCGTGGACGTTGGGTCAGTTCCGGCGGTCTTGCGCCGGGTCGGTCAGGGCCTCCCGCGATGAGGCGTGGACGTGGTTCCGCATGGCGGATTCGGCCCCGAAGGGGTCTTTATGCTCGATCATGTCCAGGACGGCGCGGTGTTCACGGGTGGAGGCCTCGAGCCTGCCCGGATGCTCAACCGTGCGCAGGACCAGCCGCTGGTAGGCGAGCTGGTTCATGAGCCGCTCGTAATGCTCAACAAGCTTGCGGTTATCCGAGCCGCGGACGATCGTCCAGTGAAACTCGTGCACCAGCCGGGCATAGGCGTCGGTGTCATGCGTGAGGGAAGCCATTTCGGACTCCTCAAGGTTCCGCCGCAGCACGGACAGTTCCTGGACCTCACCGCGGCGGGCAAGCAGGGATGCCGCGAGTCCCTCCAAAGATTCCTTGAGCTGGAAGAGCTCGATGATCTCCCTGCGGGTGGGTTCCCGCACGAAGGTGCCCACCTTTGGGCGGATCTCCACCAGGCCTTCGTGCTGAAGCTGCTTAAGCGCCTCTCGGATCGGAGTCCGGCTCACGTCGAACTCCTGGGCGAGGAAAGCCTCGGGGACGACTGCACCCGGGGGAAAATCGCCTCCGAGGACGAGTCGGCGGATCCGGTCCAGGAGTCCGTCACGGTCAGCTGCTTCCCTGACTACTTCGAGATCATCTTGCATACATGAAAGCGTATGTTGCATGCATCAGCAGCGTCAACAGTTGTGGCGATACTTTTCGAAAACTCGCTGTTTTCTAGGAAATCCGCGGAATTTCATATTCCTCTTGACCTTAGGTTGTGAGCTGGATTACCGTCATTGGTATGCAACAGACCTTGGAACCGCTCATCACATCGGCTTGGCTCGCGGCCTGGGACAAGGGAGACCTTGATGCCCTCGATGGCCTCGTAGCCGCCGGCTACACGCGCACCAGCAAGGCGACGGGTGCAACTGTCGACCTCGCTGGCCTCAAGTCAGAGATCGCTGCGGTGCGGGGGGCTTTCCCCGACCTGCGCACCACGGTCGATGACGTCGTCGAAGGGGACGGCACCGTCGCCGTCTTCTGGACATCCACCGGCACACACACCAATGAATATCTTGGGGTTCCGGCAACGGGACTCACCGTACAGACCCGGGGTTCGAACATCCTGGTCCTCGAGGAGGGCAGGATCGTTCGGGAATCGGTGACCTGGGACGGAAGCGAGCTGCTCGCCGGCCTCGGCATCCGGCCCCTGCGCGGCATTGCAGCACCCACCGTTTCCGACGGCGACGACTTCCCGGAAATCGACCCGGACCTGATGAAGGCCTTCAACCGGCAGTTCATCACCGGAGTTACCGTCGTGACCACCAAGGAAGGCGAAACCCCCAAGGGGCTGGCGGCCAACTCCTACTGCTCCGTCTCGCTCGAACCGCCCCTGGTGCTTGTATGCGTCCAGAAGACGTCCAGCACCTACCCTGCGCTCTTCTCCTCCAGCCACCTCGGCATCAACATCCTGGGAACCGAGCAGCTGGACACGGTGAAGGTCTTCGCCTCGAAGGCGGCGGACAAATTCGCCGAGCTCGACTGGCATGAAGGGCCCCAGGGAAGCCCCCTCCTGGACGGCTCCGCTGCTTCCCTCGAAGCCGAAATCCAGGAACGGTTCCAAGCCAAGACCCACACGGTCTTCATCTGCCGGGTCCGCCACGCGGAAACCAGCAGCACCGCGCCAATGGTCTACAAGGCCGGACGGTTCTTCGACGGCGCCGAACTCGCCCAACTCTAAAGTTCCGGCGCGGCTGACCACCCTCGGACAGGAAACCAGCCGCGCCGACCCAATCTGCTCTCAAGCAGCGCACCTAGGTGCGCATCCCACATTAGGACAACAATGAGCCCAGACACCATGCGCGCCGCCGAAAACAGCGTCGCCGAAGACCGCGGTTACCGCGACAGCCTCACCAAAATCGAGCCCTACGGCATCGAGCACATCCCCGACGTCGAACGCCACGGGAAGCCCCGCTCCCAGTTCTTCCTCTGGTTCGCCGCGGGAATGAACTTCCCCATCGTCGTCCTCGGCTTCAGTGCCACCTACTTCGGACTCCCCTTCTGGGCAGCGGTCCTGGCGATCGTCCTCGCCGGCGTGACCTCCTCGGCAGGAATGGGATACCTGTCGGCAATGGGAGTCCGGCTGGGCGTCCCGCAGCAGATGCAGGGCCGGGGACCGCTCGGCTTCATCGGCAACCTGTTCCCGGTGGCCTACGTGAACGTGTTTGCCGGCATCGGCTGGGCTGCCGTGACCGTCATCCTCGGCGGCCAGGCCATCGCACTGCTGACCGATATTCCGTTCTGGCTTTCAGCCCTGATCCTCATGGGCATCCAGCTCGGGGTGGCCGTCATCGGCTACAACCTGATCCACTTCCTGCAGCGCATCCTGTCGTTCGTCCTGGTGGTCGGCTTCGTCTTCATCACCATCGTGGCAGCGGCCAACGGCAAGGTCGTCAACACCGCCAACGAATCCGCCCCCGGCTTTGACGGCATCGGCGGATGGATCATCTTCTTCGGCTGGTTCTTCTCCTTCATCGTCGCCTGGATGCCGTTCGCCTCCGACTACTCCCGCTACCTGCCCAACACCCCGGGCAACCGGCGCGGCGCCGGCTGGGCCACCATGTCGGGGAACTTCGTCACCCTCGTCTGGATGGGCATCCTGGGCACCCTCCTCGGATCCACCACCACCGCATCCGACAGCATCGGTGCGCTCAAGGAGCTCATGGGCCCCTGGGCCGCCGTCGGCCTCGGCGTCGTCGCCCTGTCCTCCTTCACCCAGAACTTCCTGAACGTCTACGGCGGTGCCATCTCCATCCAGACCATGGGCGTCCCCGTCAAGCGCCACACGGCAGTGGTCTTCATCTGCGTGGCCTCCTACCTCGTGGCGCTGTGGGGCCAGACCGGGTTCAACAGCGGCTTCACCGCCTTCCTCAACCTGACCGCGTACTGCATCGCCCCGTACGTCGCCGTCCTCGTGTGCGACTACCTGTTCGGAGGCCGGCGCACCGAACGGGGCCTGCGCGAGCTCTTCGACAAGAGCCGGAAGTTCGAATGGGGTTTCGTGGCCTGGGCTGCCGGCGTCGTACTTTCCTCCCCGTTCTGGATGTCCTCGATCTACACCGGACCCATCGCGGCCGCCTTCCCGCAGATCGGTGACCTCTCCTACTATGTCGGCGGAGCGGTCGCAGCGGGTGTCTACTTCGCCACCCACCGGCGCCAGCGCCTCTCCGGACGGGAAATGCTCGACCGCGGCGCCGCGGCCCAGACCCTGTGAAAACAGACCCTGTGAAAGCAGGCCCTGTGAGCGTCGACCGTTCCGGGCTGGAGGGCAGGACGCTCGTGGTGATCGACATGCAGCGGGCGTTCCGCGACGAGGGCCAGTGGCAGGTGCCCCGGTACCAGGAGATCGTGCCAGTCATCAGCCGCCTGCAGCAGGCGCTCGGCTCCGGTCCCGTCTTCACCCGGTTCATCCGGGACGAAGCCGAGACCGGCGCCTGGGCCGCCTACTACCGGCGCTGGAACGGCATGCGGTTCCCGTCCGGCTCCGAGGCCTGGGACATCACCATGGATGTCCCGGGCGGGGCAACGGTGGTCGATGCCCCGACCTTCTCCAAGTGGGGACCGGAGCTCGCCGCCCTGGTTCCCGAAGGCGCGGAGATGGTCCTCACCGGCGTGGCCACGGACTGCTGTGTCCTGTCGACGGCCCTCGGCGCCATCGACGGCGGTCGCTTCGTGACTGTCGTTTCCGATGCCTGCGCCGCGGTCAGCGACGAAGCCCAGAAGCAGACCCTGGCCCTCCTGGAACTGCTCTCGCCGATGTGTGAAGTGGTCACCAGCCAGGAGTTCCTCGCCCGCACCACGAGCACCGGATGAGCACCGCAACACTGCAAAGGCCACGAACCGAAGAAGACCCCACAGTCTGCCCGCCCCGGGCCGTGGTGGCTGTAGTCGTTGAGTGGCGCGGGCGGCAAACCCTTGGCTGGTGCACACGTTCACCGCCGTCAGCAAGCGGCGCCGGCTGACGATCAACGACGAGCACGACGCGTACCGCTGGACCGTCCCCGCCAAGATCAGCCGGTTCTCCAACCGGGTTCCTGGCTGGACACAGTCCTCCAAGGCGCTGAGATAGAGCCGCGGATCGTCGAAGACCGAACATGAGCTACGCATAGTAAGGAGCCCGATGTGGCTGAAGGAAACATTGTGACCACTGAACGCGAGACCGGACTGCTGGCGTCAGTGCCCACCGGGCTGCTGATCAACGGCGCATGGCGGGACGCCTCCGGCGGAGGCACGTTCGACGTCGAGGACCCGGCAACCGGCAAGGTCCTGGCGACGCTGGCCTCGGCCACCAGCGAGGACGCCCTCGCCGCGCTCGACGCAGCGGACGGTGTCCAGACGTCCTGGGCGCGCACGGCACCGCGGCACAGGGCCGAGATCCTGCGCCGGGCCTTCGATCTGGTCACCGAACGCGCCGAGGACTTCGCCCTGCTGATGACCTTGGAAATGGGGAAGCCGCTGGCCGAGGCGCGGGGCGAGGTGGCCTACGCTGCCGAGTTCCTGCGCTGGTTCTCGGAAGAAGCGGTCCGCGATTACGGCCGGTACCTGACCACGCCCGAAGGCAAGAACAAGATCCTCGTTCAGCACAAGCCGGTGGGCCCGTGCCTGCTGATCACGCCATGGAATTTCCCGCTGGCGATGGCCACCCGCAAGGTGGCGCCTGCCGTGGCGGCCGGCTGCACCATGGTGCTCAAGCCGGCAAAGCTCACGCCGCTGACCTCTCAGCTCTTCGCGCAGGTGATGATCGAAGCGGGCCTGCCGGCCGGAGTGCTGAACGTCGTGTCGTCGTCGTCGGCTTCTTCCATCTCCGGACCCCTGCTGAAGGATGCCCGCCTCCGAAAGGTTTCCTTCACGGGCTCGACGCCGGTGGGCAAGCAGCTGATGGCGGAGGCGTCCCGGAACGTGCTGCGCTCCTCGATGGAACTCGGCGGCAACGCCCCGTTCATCGTGTTCGAGGACGCTGACCTGGACAAGGCGGTGCAGGGCGCGATGGCGGCGAAGATGCGCAACATGGGTGAGGCGTGCACCGCCGCCAACCGGTTCCTCGTGCACGAGTCCGTGGCGGAGGAATTCACGGCCAGGTTCGCCGGGGCCATGAAGGCACTTCGGCCTGGCCGTGGCACCGACGCCGGCGTCACGGTGGGTCCGCTGATCGACGGCGGCGCGCGCAAGGACGTGCATGCCCTGGTGGAGGACGCCGTCGCTGCCGGTGCAACGGTTATCACCGGCGGTGCGCCCGTGGATGGCCCCGGCTACTTCTACCAGCCCACCGTCCTGGCCGGCGTCTCCAACACCGCGGAGATCCTGCGCACCGAGATCTTCGGTCCGGTCGCCCCGATCACCACCTTCAGCACCGAGGAAGAGGCCATCGCCATGGCCAACTCGACCGAGTACGGCCTTGCTGCTTACCTTTACACCCGCGACTACGCGCGGATGTTCCGCGTGTCCGAGCAGATTGAATTCGGCATGGTCGGCTTCAACGCGGGTGTCATTTCCAACGCCGCGGCACCCTTCGGCGGAGTCAAGCAGTCCGGCCTGGGGCGTGAGGGCGGCGCCGAGGGCATCGCCGAGTACACCACCACCCAGTACATCGGTATAGCCGACCCCTACGCATAGAAACTGGGAGTTTTTGTCCAGATAATGGCCGCAAAAGGTCCATTAGGGCCGATTATCTGGACAAAAACTCCGGAGTTATATACCTGGCGGTCAGCGCGTCAAGGGTGCCGTAAGCCCGTCTGTTGAGGTCCTCGGTGTGAGCCGGCTTCCGGTGGAAACCGGGAAGGGGAAGCCGAGGACGGCGAGGCGGCCGCGGACCTGGTTCTGGGCCTGGCAGTCCTGGACGCACTCGGTGGGGGAGTTGGCCACTTCGGTGGCGTCTTCGCCGGTGACCATGCCCATCCGGCCGCCGCTGGCGACGTCCCAGACGGACATGCCGCCGCAATGGTTGCGGGTCTCGCTGAGGCCGAGGGCGTTGGTGAAGTCCGGGCCGCAGGCCGCTTGCGGCACCCGGTCGGCCACCTGGGCGCTGTCGCGGACGGCGAACTTGGCTGAGACATTGTTGCCGATATTCACCCGGGGCCGGACCCGGACGCAGAACTGGCTTGGCGGTCCGGTCTGCACACTGGTGCAGGCGGATCCGACGTAATCGCCGAGGCGCGCGCGGAAGTTGGCGTTGTCAAAGTAGAAGGCTTCGGTGGCGAGGCTGTGCACGATGCGGGTCCGGGTGCCGTCGCCGCGTTCGGGCTCCATCTGGAACAGCCCGCCATTGGCGCAGTCCTTGGCCTGGATCGTCATGGACAGCCCGCCGGTGCCTGTCCGGGAGAGAGTTGCTTCTTGGTCCTTGACCTCAAGGGCGATGGTGCCGGTCAGTGTGAGTCCGCGGTGGTCGGGGATCTTGCTGGCAAAGACCGGGGTGTACCGGCCGCCGGTGATGTCGAGTTCATTGGCCGCGCCGGTGAAAGCGTAGTTGTAAATCGCGAAGTTCGCCGGGTCCACCTCGAACCGGACATACTTGCCCTGGACCACGAACCGGCCCCCGGTTGCCCCGACTGTGCCGTCGAATTCACCGGTCTTGCCCAGCACCGCGAAGCCGCCGCCCACGCACCCTTTCGACGACGCTGCCTGCGCCGGTCCGGCGAGGCCCGCGAAGCCGGCCGCCGACGCCGCCAGGGCGATGGCCGCCGCCGCTGCCCGGAATTTCAAGTTCGGTTGCTGCCCCACAGCACGCATCAGATCCTCCTTGTCGGCTGGCATCGCAGAACTCATTTATTGAGTTTCCGTCCCGTCAACCGACGTCAGACTATGACTCGGGCAGCGCCGCAGGAGTGGAAGTTGCCGTATACGGTACAAACCTTGGATAAACCTTGGAAGTTCCCTGAAGGTCTCCGCCGGAGGGTCCCCCCGAGGCCGCCGAGAGGTCCACGCCGCTTAGACCAGCGGCCACGGGTAGCGCATCCCGGTGCGGTCAACGGGCAGCACCGGTTCGTGCAGCAAGCGCCGGACCCGGCGCCGCAGGGAGGCGGCCTCGTCGCCGTCGAGCAGTTCGGCCACACTGGCAGGCACAGCCTCGGCGAGCGGGGCGATGTCCTCGAGCAGGGCTTCGGGGATGGGGTCGCCCGCAAAGTCCCAAATCACGGTGCGCAGCTTGAAGATCGCCGAGAAGCACAGCCCGTGGTCGATGCCCCACACCCGCCCGTCGTCGCCGCGCAGCACGTGACCGCTTTTGCGGTCAGTGTTGTTGGCGACGTAATCGAACAGGGCGATGCGGGCCAGGTCGCTGTGGGTCTCCGGGACATCGGCGTACAGGGTGAAGTAGTGCTCGCTGAAGTCGCAGTCGATGAACCACTGGAGTGAGCCGACACCCAGTGGGGCTTCCTCGCGGATCACCGTCGGCGGCACGATTCCCCAGCCCAGGGACTCGCTGAGCAGGTACGCCGCACGCTCCCGCCGGTACAGCCCGGGCTCAAAATCGGACAGCGGCCGCTCCCCGGCCTCCGGCTTGTACACGGCAAAGCCGGTGTCGTCCCCCGCGGAAATCTCCACCAGGAACGTTTCGTTGCTGCTGCGCGGAATGCGCCCGAGCAGCTCAACCTGCCCCTCCGCCAGCAGCGTCAGCTCGCGTCCGGACACCGGCTGCCCCGTTTCACGGTCCGCCCCGTCTCACGGAACCCTCAGCCCGCTCAGCGGTTCCGACGTCGAATTCACCATGAGCACGGCCGGCGCCTGACCGTCCGAATAGGAGATGGCGGAGACCGACCCGGGGCTGATGACGATCCGCTGGAAAAGGTCCAGGGGCGTGCCCAGGGCATGAGCAACAGCCGCCTTGATGGGATCGGCATGGGAAAAGCAGACGACGACGCCCCCGGCGTGCGCTGCGCCCAGCACCTCGAGCGCCCCAACGATCCGCGCCTGCATCTGCGTGAAGCTCTCGCCGTTCGGGAAGCGGAAGGCCGACGGGTTGTGCTGCACCTTCTGCCATTCCGGCAAGCCCGCCAGTTCGGCCAGCGCGGCGCCGGTCCACTCGCCGAAGTCGCATTCAATCAGGCCGGCGTCCTTGCGCACGTCCAGACCTGCGCTGGCTGCCGTGGGCTGGGCCGTCTCGCACGTTCGCTCCAGCGGCGAGGAGTAGACGGCATCGACCGGCAGGCCCACGAGCCGTTCCGCCACGCGCTCGGCCTGGGCCCGGCCACGGTCGGACAGGTGCAGCCCTGGTGCCCGCCCCGGCAGCACCATGCCCGTGGTGGGCGTCTCCCCGTGGCGCACCAGAAGGAGGAGCGTGCCCCGGGCTTTCGAAGGCGGTGCGGACGGTGCTGCTGCAGTCATCAGGATCTAAGCGTAGCGGCAGGGGCCCCGACCGAGCTTGCAAGGGCGGGGGAGCCGCGAAGCGGTAGCGGTATCGAAATTGCTCGATTCCCGGCAGGGTCGAGGACTACGGTAGAGGGGTGAGTGATCGTCCCGATATCTTCACCGTTGGCGAACTGCGTGCATCCGGCCACGTCCACAAGGACCTGCGCCATGAAATCCGTGACAATCTGATCGCCGCGCTCGCGGCGGGCCGCGATCCGTGGCCGGGGTTGTTCGGGTTCAGCCGGACCGTCCTGCCGCAGCTCGAACGTGCCCTGATCGCGGGGCACGACGTCGTCCTGCTCGGCGAACGCGGGCAGGGCAAGACCCGGCTGCTCCGCACCCTGGCCGGGCTGCTGGACGAGTGGTCGCCGGTGATCGAGGAATCGGAACTCAACGAGCACCCGTACGAACCGATCACCGAGCAGTCCCGCGCCCGTGCCCTCACCGAAGGCGACCGGATGCGGGTGGCCTGGCGCCACCGCTCGGAACGGTACGTCGAAAAGCTCGCGACGCCGGACACCTCCGTGGCCGACCTCATCGGCGACGTCGACCCGATGCGCGTGGCCGAGGGACGCCGGCTCGGGGACCCGGAGACCATCCACTACGGCCTGGTCCCGCGCTCCAACCGCGGAATCATCGCCATCAACGAGCTGCCTGACCTCGCCGAACGGATCCAGGTGTCCATGCTGAATGTGATGGAGGAACGCGACATCCAGATCCGCGGCTACGTGCTGCGGCTGCCGCTTGACGTGCTCGTCGTCGCGTCCGCCAACCCGGAGGACTACACCAACCGCGGCCGGATCATCACGCCGCTGAAGGACCGCTTCGGCGCCGAAATCCGCACTCACTACCCGATCGAGCTCGATGACGAGGTCTCCGTCATCCGGCAGGAGGGGAAGCTGGTGGCCGACGTGCCGCCCGTCATCCTCGAGATCCTGGCCCGCTACACCCGGGCGCTGCGGCAGTCCCCGGCCATCAACCAGACCTCCGGCGTTTCCGCGCGGTTCGCGATCGCCGGCGCGGAAACCGTCGCCGCTGCGGCCCTGCGCCGGGCCAGCGTGCGCGGCGAGGACGAGGCCGTGGCGCGGATCATCGACCTGGAATCCGCCGTCGAGGTCCTGACCGGCAAGATCGAGTTTGAGTCGGGCGAGGAAGGGCGCGAACAGGGCGTTCTGGACCACCTGCTGCGCACGGCCACTGCCGAAGCCGTCCGGGCGCATTTCCAGGGTATCGACATGGGCCCGCTCGTGGCCGCGCTCGACGGCCACACCACCGTGACCACCGGGGATCAGGTCACGGCGCGGGAGTTCCTGGAGAACCTTCCGTCCCTCAACGGATCGAGCCTCTACGACAAAATCACGGAGCGCCTTGGCGCGGCAAACGACGGTCAGCGCGCCGCCGCCGTCGAACTTGCGTTGGAAGGCCTCTACCTCGCCCGGCGGATCTCCAAGGAGTCCGACGACGAGGAAACGGTCTACGGCTAAGCACAGTTTCCGCGGGGTACAAGTCCTCCGCGGTACAGATCAGCGGGTACGGGAGGCATCATGACCCTTCACAACCGGTCCAGGTACGGCCGGTATGCCGGTGGTCCGGATCCGCTCGCCCCGCCGGTGGACCTGGCAGAGGCTCTCGACGCGATCGCCGAGGACGTCATGGCAGGGTACTCGCCCCGGCACGCCCTGCAGGAGTTCCTGCGGCGCGGCGGCCAGAACCGCGACGGGCTGGACAACCTGGCCCGGCGCGTCCAGCAGCGGCGGAGTGAGCTGCTGGGCCGGCACCGGCTGGACGGCACCCTCAACGAGGTCAAAAAGCTGCTGGACACCGCAGTGCTGGAGGAACGCAAGCAGCTCGCCCGCGACGCCGTGATGGACAACACCGAGCGCGCCTTCCGCGAGATGCAGCTGCAGAACCTGCCCCAGTCCACGGCGGCTGCCGTGAACGAACTCGCGTCCTATGACTGGCAGTCGAGCAGCGCCCGGGAGGCCTACGAGCGGATCAAGGACCTGCTGGGGCGTGAAGTCCTGGAACAGCGCTTTGCCGGCATGAAGCAGGCGCTTGAGAACGCCACCGACGAGGACCGCGAAGCCGTGAGCGAGATGCTGCGCGATCTCAACGAGCTGCTGGGCAAGCACCGCCGCGGGGAAGACACCGCCACGGATTTCCGGGACTTCATGGCGAAGCACCGGGACTTCTTCCCGGAGAATCCGCAGTCGGTCGAGGAGCTGGTGGACGCCCTCGCCAAGCGTGCCGCCGCGGCCCAGCGGATGCTGCAGTCGATGTCCCCCGAGCAACGCGAAGAGCTGATGCGGCTGTCCGCCCAGGCATTCGGCTCGGCAGAACTCATGGCCCAGCTCAACCAGCTCGACGACAGCCTGCGCGCCCTGCGGCCCGGCGAGGACTGGAGCGGCTCCGAACGCTTCCAAGGCCAGGAAGGGCTCGGGCTGGGAGACGGCACAGGCGTGCTGCAGGACATCGCCGAGCTCGACGAGCTGTCCGAGCAGCTGTCCCAGCACTACAACGGGTCAACCCTTGACGACCTGGACCTGGATGCCCTCGCCCGCCAGCTCGGGCAGAACGCCGCAGTGACGGCACGTACCCTCGCCGAGATCGAACGGGCCATGCAGGATGGCGGCTACCTGCGGCGCGGGGCTGACGGCGACCTCAGGTTGTCCCCGCAGGCCATGCGGCGGCTCGGAAAATCGCTGCTGCGGGATACGGCCAAGCAGCTGTCCGGGCGGCAGGGGGGCCGGGATACGCGCCTTGCCGGGGCCGCCGGCGAGCAGACCGGCTCCAGCCGCCAGTGGGAGTTCGGCGACGCCGAGCCGTGGGACGTCACCCGCACCATAACCAATGCGATCCGGCGCACCATGGCAGACGGCGGCGATCCGGGCCAGGGACTGCACCTCGCCGTGGGTGACATCGAGGTGACGGAGACGGAGGCGCGGACGCAGGCCGCCGTCGTCCTGCTTGCCGACGTGTCCTTCTCGATGGCCGCCGAGGGGCGGTGGGTGCCGATGAAACGCACGGCGCTTGCCCTGCACCATCTCGTCTCAACCCGGTTCCGCGGGGACCGGCTGCAGCTGATCACGTTCGGCCGCTACGCGCAGTCGATGGACATTGGCGAGCTGACGGCCCTGCCGGCGTTGCGGGAACAGGGAACCAACCTGCACCACGGATTGCTGCTGGCCGGTCGCTTCTTCCGCCAGCACCCGTCGATGCAGCCCGTCCTCCTCGTGGTGACCGACGGTGAGCCCACCGCGCACCTGCTGGCCGACGGCGAGTCGTGGTTCTGCTGGCCGCCGGACCCGGAGACCATCCGCGTCACCGTCGCGGAGCTGGACCGGCTGGCGCGTGCCGGCACGCAGGCGACGTTCTTCCGGCTTGGTGACGACCCGGGCCTGGAACGCTTTGTCCGGCGGCTGGCCCGCCGGATCGACGGCCGGGTGGTTGCGCCGGAAACCGGAGACCTGGGCGCCGCCGTCGTGGGGGCCTATCTCCGCACACACTTCCGGGATGGCCTGTACGACGACGACTGGTCGGCGGGGATTTAACCCCGGCCTTGTGGGGCGAAGGTTAGGCGGCGGCCAGCACAGGTGCGGCGACCGGAAGCGCTGCCGGCTTCGGCGCTGTGACCTTCGGGGCGACGATGCTGAACCGGTAGTCGCGCTGGAGTGGATCGACCTGCAGCGGAAGGTGATGGGAGCGGGCGCAGCCGCGGAGCTCTTCGAGAGCCTGGGGCTCGACGTCGGCCAGGGTCATGTCCAGTTCCAGTGACAGTCCGGGGACCAGTGAGTCGGCCCGCTTCATGACGTCGTACAGGCCCTGAATGCTTTGGACGGTCACATGGCCCTGTGTCTTGACCCGGGCCTTGGCGCCGTCGAGGTCAACGCTGACCAGCACCCGAAGCTTCTCGTTCACTCAGTTGTCTCCCCAGTTTAGAAAGGGCCACCACGCTGTGGCCCCCGACTACGATAGACGAATGTGACCTGGCTAACAAGTGTGCGGGCTGGGAGGCCCTGCCCGGACCTCCCGGAACGGATGCCCGCTGGGGTGTAATGGCACCATGAGCAAGAAAGACGACATCCGGAAGTTCCTTATCTCCCGGCGTGCCAACGTCACCCTCGCACAGGCCGGGCTGCCCGACTTCGGCGACGAACGGCGCGTGCCCGGACTCAGGCGTGAAGAGGTCGCGCAGCTCGCCGGCGTCAGCGTGGACTACTACACGCGGCTGGAGCGCGGCAACATCCACGGCGCGTCCGAGGCCGTGCTCAACGCGATCGCCCGGGCACTGCACCTGACCGACGTCGAACGCGAACACCTCCTGGATCTCGCCCGTCCCGCCACGGCGGCAGCGAACGCCACGGGAAGAACGACGGCGGCCGTCGCCGTCCGCCCGTCCGTCCAGCGGGTACTCGACAACCTGGCCATGCCCGCCGTCGTTTACAACGCCCGCCAGGATCTTGTGGCCTCGAACCTGCTGGGACGGGCGCTGTTCTCGCCGCACTTCGACTCCGACCGGCCCAACATGGCCCGCTTCATCTTCCTCGACTCCCGTGCACAGGACTACTACGCCGACTGGCCGCTCGCCTGCAGCCTGACCGCTGCGATGCTCCGCTATGAGGCCGGCCGCGATCCGCTCAACGCCGAGATCACGGAACTCATCGGTGAACTTGCCACCCGCAGCCCGCAGTTCCGGAAGGACTGGGCGGACCAGGACGTCCACGAGCACCGCACCGGCCGGAAGGTCTATGGCCACCCCGAAGTGGGTGCCATGGACCTCACATACGACGTGTTCGAGATGCCGGGCGAACCGGGGCTGTCCATTGCCACGTACACCCCGGACGAGGGCTCCGAATCAGCCGACAAGCTCATCCTGCTCGCCAGCTGGGCCGCGACCCAGGAACTTGGCTCCGGCCCGGGCGCTTAGCCGGACAGGAAACCGCCACTCGCCCAGCGCCGCAGTTCAACCTTCTCGGTTTCATCAAATTCCATGAGCGCCACCCGGCACAGTTCCTCCACGTTTTCCGTCCACGCCGCCGCCAGTTCGCCCGCGGTGGCCGTATCGCTGAGCTGAAAGTCCACGTAGCCGAAGCCCTGGATGACAAAGTTGACCGCGTTCCGGGAGACGGGCTGGCCCGCCGTGACGCAGTCATCCCGGACAAGTCTCGCCAGTTCGCTGCGGGTGACGGGGTTTTCCCGGAGCCGTGCCTCCAAAGCCAGGAACATCTGCCGGAACTGCGCCTCCGAGAGGGCCGGGACGTCCGTCACGCGAGCGACCTGTTCCTCGATGCCGGGCTGGACCGCGGCGTCGGTGGGCAGGTCGGCACCTGAAAACCGCTTCGTGTCCCAGACCCAGCCGCCTTGCGCCGCCGAATACTCAATCCCGTTGCCCAGCTGGGCGACCCATGTCCCGAATTTTCCGTAGCCGCCCCAGTCGGCCTTGAGGGACGGGTCCGCCGTCAGTGCCCTGTGGGCCACCATGGCGCCCGCCACCGGTCCGGGCGCGCCGCGGACAAACTCGCCCACCTCGTTCACTGCTGGTGAAACGGCCTTGGTCCTTCCCGGGAGGACGCCGCCCTTCGTATCAACAGAACGCATCGCGGGCATGGGCTCAGACGTTGTGCCGTGGAGAATGGCCACGAAATCGTGGGACTCGACGACGTTGTCTGCCATCTCCCGGTAGGCGAAGGCCACCGCGCCTGCCGCGATCACGGTGGTCATGCGGTCTGCGGCCCTGAACCGCTGCACCAGCGACGTGAAGTCCGCGTCCGCCGAGGCAATGAAAAACTCCTCGATTCCCGCCGGGCCGGCCAAGGCATCCATGGCGTCGAGCACAAGGTTGATGTCCGTGCTGCTCTTGCCCCGCTGGGTCAGGGAAGGGCAGTCGATGACGCGAAATCCCGCCCTGGTCCAGTACGTCCGGTACTTGGAGTACACCACGGGGTTGAGGTAGCAGTTGCGGATCAGGAAGCGGCGCGACTGCTCGCCTGCGCCACCCGCGGACAGCGCATCCGCCCAATGCTTTGGGTCCTCGGCAAACCGCTTGGCTGCGACCGGGTCCAGCGCATGCAGCCCGGTGTAGACATTGTCGAAATCAACGAACATCGCGGCCCGGATGCCTGGCCGCCTGGACTGCGGATACGCTTCGGTCATTGGCTCAGTGTGCCAGCATGACTGTGCCGCCACCAGATGACGAGGCCGGTCCGGCCCCGGTTATGTCACCGCCGTCGCGTTCGCCGGTGACCCTGTGGCACCCGTGATGTTCAGCGGCTTGACGGTGACGAGGGCGTCCCAGTTTCCGGTGGCCTTCATGTGCCGGCTGAGCGGGCCGAGCTGCCAGAGTTCGCCCAGGGGCAGGCCGAGTTTGGCGAGGAGCTGCTGGTGCATCATGCCGTGGTCGTTCGGTGCCGTGTCCCGGAACGGACTCGACGGGACGGGCGGCAGGCATTCGACGGCGAAGTTGTCCGCCGCGAGGACGGCGAGCCGGTTGTCCCAGGCCCAGGCGACGAACTCTGCCGACTGCCCGATGCCGCTGGCCCGGCGGCTGTCCCGCAGGCTGTTCCTGTCCTCCGGCGGCAGCGAGAGGAACCATTCGCACCATCCCGTGTGCAGCATGAGGACGTCGCCGGGCCGGAGAATCAGGGACTGCGCTTCGGCCGCTGCCCGGATCAGGGCCAGACTGAGAGGTTGCCCGTTCGCGTGGTCGATCGGCGTGCCCTGTTCCCGGCAATAACCGTCCAGGTCCACCAGCACGCCCCGGCCGACGATGGGCTGCTCGGCCCACACCTGGATGCCGAGCGCCGCTGTACCTTCCCGGACGTCGCCGTCGGGCGTGCCGTTGTAGAAGCCGACGTCGTCCGCCCTGCGGTGCCGGAGCCCGTCGATCTGGCTGGAGCCCTGCAGGTAGAACCCGTCGAGGTAGTCGTCGCGGTGTGCGGGGTGGGACGAGTAGATCGTGTGCCGGGGAGCCCTTCGTTTCAGCGACATGCCGGGATCGAACGCGTCGGCGGGGTAGTCGAGGCCGAAGACGGTGCCGGTCCTGATGCACGCGGAGGCTTCCCGGACGGAATCAGGGCCGATGAAGGACGGGGTGCCGCGTCCGGCGTCGGGGAAAAGGCCCCAGGAGGTTCCCGAGAGGGGCCCGTCCCGTTCCAGCAGGGACTCGAAGGAAGGGTAAGTTGTGCCGGATTCCGGGGTCATCGTGTGCGGGCTTCCTGCTGCGGGCTGTTCTGTTTCGCCGGGGCCTTGTAGCTGAGCAGGAACCCGGCGATGGCGCAGACGGACGCGGCGATGCATGCCGGGCCCTTGACGGCTTCATTGAGGACTGCCAGCCACTCGCCCTGGCCTGTAATCAGGGCGATGGCCTGTCCGGCAACGAAAACCATGCCGGCGATGAGGAGCACCGCCAGGCTGACCACGAAGACGGCGTTGATGGTGTGTCGTAGCTTCTGCATTTGCACGCTTCCTAGAGGGGGACGCCGATGGGGAGGACACCGACGGCGATCAGCACGCCGATGGCCAGCAGGGGCAGGGCGTAGAGGGCGAACAGGCGGGCAAAGGTCTTGATCGGGTCCACATCGGCGATGCCGCAGGCAACGTACAGGGGCGCGCCTCCCGGCGGGACCGCCGCCTCGCAGGAGGAGAAGACCAGTACCGCGACTGCCGCCGTGGTGGCCGGGACGCCGGCCGCAACCAGTGTGGCCACGCCAACGGTTCCGACGGCGGCCATGGTCGCCGTCGCGGAGAGGGGCGCCGCGACCGCGATGACGATCAGCCCGATCAGGATGGCCAGCAGCCACAGCGGCAGGTTCAGCCCGTTCAGCAGCGCCGTCATCTGCTTGGGCAGGCCGGTGGCGGCCAGTGCGTTGGCGCCGGCGAACGCGAAGACCACCGTGACGCCGACGACGCCGAAGCGCGGGGCGGACTGCTGCAGGAACTCCCAGTAGGCCTTCGGACTGCGGGGCAGCCGCTTCCGTCCCAAAATGGTTCCGGTGATGATGAGGATCACGGGGATCCAAACGATGACGCTGACGGATTTGGTCACGTCCGAACCGGCCCAGTCCGTTAGCGCCGCGGCGACGGCCCCGGAAGTGATGATCAGCGGGATGGCCACCACCACGAACAGGAGCAGGGTGGCCCAGCCCTGGCTGAACGCCCGCCGGATGGGAGCCCGGTGGGCCGGGTCGAGGGGTGCCATGTCGCTCTTGCGGATCAGCACATACGTGATGATCAGGCGGTGCAGGAAGCACCACAGCCCGCCCAGCAGCAGCGGAAGGACAAGGTCGTTGATCTGCAGCAGCGGCCCGACGGTGGCGGATCCGACCAGGACGAACATGGAGGCGCTGAACGGAAAGGTAATGCCCATTCCGGCGTTCCCGGCCACGAGCGTGGCCGCGGACGGTTTGTCCAGCCGGGACTTTTCCATCCAGGGAATGGTCACCGAGCCCACGGTCGCGGCGATCGCGGCCTGGTTGTGGACCACGCCGCCCAGGCCGGCCGATGCCACCGTGGAGACCCAGGCCGGGCCGCCCTTGACGCCGCCGATCAGGGAGTTCAGGAGGTCGATGAGCCGGTCCAGCACCCCGGTGCGCTCCAGCAGGTAACCCATGAAGACGAACGCCATGGTGGCGTAGACGATTTCATCGGTGATCGCGTCATAGAACGAGTCCCAGCCGATCTGCGCGGCGGCCCCGGTGAACGGAAGGACAACGAGGAATCCGAGGAGCATGGCTTCGCCGACGCTGCGCCTGATGACCGTCGTCCAGAGCAGGATGACGGCCAGATAGGCCCCCAGCGCCCAGATGCCGGTCATCGGGCTGCTCCTTCGTAGGTTTCGTTGGTGTCCGGGTTCATCGTTGACTCCCTGTTCATTGATTCTGCCTCATGCGCGGTCAGCGCAGGGCTGCCTCCGGTGCGGGTACCGCGGCGATCCGCGTCAGGGCTGCCGCCGAGGCTTCCGTCATTTCCGCCGGGACGCCGAGCTCTGCAAGGTAGTTCGCGGTGTCCTGCATTTCCCGGGACCTGCGCACGGCGTGCTTGGCCGTTCCGGTCAGCAGCCTGTCGATGACAGCCTGGCCGTCGCCGGCGAGCTGCCGTGCGATCTGCTCCCGGATCCACTGTTCCAGCCCTGCGGCCCGGCCTGCGGTGACGGCTTCGACGATGATCGAGGCGAGGCCCTTCATCAGGACGCTGCGCAGCAGCTTGTGGGACATTGCCGCCCCCGGCCCGCCGTCGGCAATTTCGACGGCGGTACCCAGCGGAGTCAGCAGCTGCGCCACCGCAGCCGAGCCGGGACCGCTGACCATGAGCGGCGTCTTGACGCCGAGGGCGGCGACCGGGCCCAGGATCGCGACGTCGGCGAAGAGCGCCTGGCTGGACAGCTGGCCGAGTTCTTCCATGACCGTGGGGGAGGAGGAGGTGAGGTCCGCGTAGGTGCTGCCGGCCGGGAGTACGGGCAGGCAGTCCTGCGCGACGCTGCGGGCGGCGGCGGCGCCGGTGAGCACCAGAACGATCACCGCGTCCCGGCAGGCTTCGGCGGCGGTGGCCGCCCGCGTGATTCCCGGCGGGGTGGAGGGGGCCACGGGGTCAAACCCGGTGACCTGGTGCCCGGCTGCAGCCAGGGCTTCGGCGTAGGCTGCTCCTGCTTCGCCCAGGCCGATGATGGTGCACTTTGTCATGGGAGGTCTGTCCTTACTGCTGGCCGCGGGCGGCGATGATTGATGCGCGGCGGTTGGTCTCGTCGGCGAAGACGGCTTCTGCGGCGTCAGCCACGGCCGCGGCCTGCTCACTGGGGATGACGACGATGCCGTCGGAGTCGCCGATGATGATGTCGCCCGGCAGGACGGGAACGCCGCCGAAGGCGACGGGGCCGCCGAGCCGGTGCGGGCCGTTCTTGTACGGGCCTGCCGGGGTGACCGCCCGGGCGAAGACCGGCATGCCGATCTCGCCCAGAGCCTCGGCATCGCGTGCAGCACCGTCAAGGGCGAAGCCGGCGATGCCGAGGCTGATGGCGCGCTCGCCGATCAGCTCACCCAGGAGCGCGCGGGACTCGTCCGCGCCGCCCGAGACCACGATGACGTCCCCCGGCTGCGCCAGCCCCAGGGCCTGGTGGATGCCCTGGTTGTCACCCGGGCGGGTCCAGACGGTGAAGGCGGGACCGGCGATTTTCGCCCCGGGCCAGATCGCCTGGATCGCTGAGTCGGCGACGCCCAGCCGGTCCATGGCGTCACCGATGTTCGCGGCCGGCAGCTTGGCCAGCCGGTCGATCAGTTCCTGGTCCGGGCGGGTGAAGGAGGTGTCCTGAAGGGCGGGGGTGGTCATGGCGGTGTCTTCCCTGATGGTGTTGGTGTGGCGGCTAACGGGCGGGCGGTGGTTCGGACTAGTCCTTCTTTTGAACCAGCGGCAGGACCTTCTTGAAGTCCGCTTCCTGTCCGGCCCAGAACGTCTCGTAGTCCTTGCCGGAGAGGTAGCTGGTCTGCAGGCCGAGGTCGTTCATCTTCTTGACAACCTCCGGGTCCTCGATGGCCTTCTGGAAGGCGGCCTCGAGCTTCTTGGCGACGGCGTCCGGCAGGCCGGCGGGGGCGGAGTAGCCGCGGGCGGTGCCGGCTTCGACCTCGTAGCCGCTTTCCTTGAACGTGGGCACGTCAGGCAGCGACGGGGACCGCTCGGCGGTCATGATGCCCAGGACGCGGGCCTTGTTCTGCTTGGTCAGATCGGTCACGTCACTGACGTTGGCGACGAGGACGTCCACGTGCTTGCCCAGGAATGCCGTGGTGGCCTGGGAGGCTCCTTCGGAGAAGTGGACCGGAGCGAACTCGGCGCCGGTGGTCTCCTGGATCTGGGCCAGGGCAAAATGCTCGCCGGTCTGCAGGCCGGTGGTGCTCGCGGTGAGGGACTTGGGCTTGGCCTTGACCGCGTCCAGCAGTTCCTTCAGCGTCTTGTACGGGCTGTCCGGCTGGACGGCGATGACGGCCGGGTCGATGACCTGGCGGCCCAGCGGCTGGAAGCTGCTGCGCGTGTACTTCGCGCCGCGGGCCGGGTCCAGCGGGGACACGACGACGGACGGGGAGCCGGTGGCGCCGATGGTGTAGCCGTCGGGTTTGGCGCCGGTCAGCTGGGTGTAGCCGATCTGGCCTCCGGCGCCCGGCTTGTTGATGACCTCGACGTTGGTGCCGAGTTCCTTTTCCAGCACGGGCTGGACGAGGCGGGCTGCGGTGTCCACGGCGCCGCCTGAGGAGAAGGCGACGATGAGGTCAATGGTCTTGCCCTTCTTGGGGAAGTCGTTCCCGGAGGCGGAGGATGCGCCGGCGTTGGCGCCGCATCCGGTGAGGGCGAGCAGGGCGGCTGCGGCAAGGGCCGCGGTTACTTTGTTGCGTGACAAGGTTCTTCTCCTTCGAAGAGATGCGTGGGCTAAGGGGCGGATAGGTATGTGGACAGGTGACGGGGTGAATCAGGCTTCGGGGTCCTCGGTGAGGGCCTTGGGTTTGCGGAACTTGAGCAGTGGGCTGCAGATGATCAGCACGCCAAGGCCGATCAGCACTGCGGAGATGGGCCGGTTGAGGAAAACGCTGAAGTCGCCCTGGGAGATTTCCAGCGATTCGCGAAGTGAGCGTTCCATCAGCGGTCCCAGGACCAGGGTGAGGACCATGGGGGCCAGCGGAATGTCCAGGTGCCGAAGGGCCAGGCCGAGGAGGCCGAAGCCGATCATGACGAAGACGTCGAAGACGCTGAAGTTGATGGTGTAGGCGCCGATGACCATGAACAGCAGGATCAGGGCGGTCAGGATGGGGGTGGGGACCCGCAGGATCGAGGTCCACAGACCCACCAGGGGGACGTTGAGCAGCAACAAAAGCACGTTGCCGATGAAGAGGCTGGCGATGATCGCCCACGCAATATCAGAGTGTTCGGTGAACAGGCTGGGTCCTGGGGTCAGGCCCTGCTGGAGGAATGCGCCCATCAGAACGGCGATGGTCGGGGATGCCGGGATGCCGAGGGTGAACAGCGGAATGAGCGCTGCGTTGGCATGGGCGTTGTTGGCCGTTTCCGGGCCGGCAACGCCTTCGACGGCGCCCTTGCCGAGTTCGCCGCGGAAGCGGGAGAACTTCTTTTCCGAGGCGTAGGACAGAAGGGATGACACGGATCCGGTCATTCCGGGGATCAGCCCCAGGCCGAAGCCGACACCCGTGCCGCGGGCCATGGCCGGTGCGCTGCGGCGCCATTCAGTCCGTGAGGGGAACAGGGAGCGGAACCCCGGAGCGTGCACCAAGGGGGTCTCCGCGTTTTTCCGGTAGGACAGGATTTCGGAGAGGCCGAAGACGCCGACGATGACGGCCACGAAGCTGACGCCGTCCAGGAGCCGGTCCATGCCGAAGGTGAAGCGGGGTGCGCCGGCGACGGGGTCGATGCCCACCATGGAGATCAGCAGGCCCAGGGCCCCGGAGATCAGGGCCTTGACCATTGATTTCCCGGCCAGCGCCACGAGCAGGGAGATGCCGACGACCATGAGGGCGAAGAACTCCGGGGGTCCGACAAGCAGGCCGAGTTCGCC
This sequence comes from Arthrobacter sp. NPDC056691, assembly GCF_042791415.1. Classification (NCBI taxonomy): domain Bacteria; kingdom Bacillati; phylum Actinomycetota; class Actinomycetes; order Micrococcales; family Micrococcaceae; genus Arthrobacter; species Arthrobacter sp. NPDC056691. Next base: position 153,913 of record NZ_JBHTXX010000002.1, on the reverse strand, counting down.
CAGGGATTTGGCGGCGATGACGAGTCCGATGGTGGCAATGGTTCCGCCGATGAAGGATCCGACGGCGGCCAGGGTCAGTGCCGCTCCTGCCCTGCCGAGTTTGGTCATGGCATAGCCGTCGATGGTGGTGATCGCTGAGGATGCCTCACCGGGAGTGTTCAGGAGGACACTGGTGATGGTGCCCCCGTACTGCGTGCCATAGAAGATCGCGCACAGCATGATGATGGACCCGGCGGGGTCCAGGTTCAGCGTGAGCGGGATCAGGAGTGCGACGCCGGCGACGGGTCCGACTCCGGGCAGGACGCCGATGACGGTGCCCAGGAGGCAGCCCAGGAACGCAAAGATCAGGTTCTGCCAGGTCATGGCAGTGGCGAAGCCGTTCAGCAGTTCATTGAGGGTGTCCATGTCTAGAGTCCGATCAGGTTCAGGACGGGAATGGATGAGACAGGAAGGGCCACGTTCAGTCCGTAGTTGAAGGCGTAGAAAGCGCCGACGCTTCCGGCCAGGGCGGTCAGCAGGGCGGACAGCCAGCCCCGCTTCCCCCGGATCTTCAGGTGGTACATCAGGAAGAGGAACATGCCCAGCTGGAAGCCGATCAGGTCCAGCAGGGCTGCCAGCAGCACAAGGCTGACGACGACGGCGAGCACCAGTCCGCCGTCGGCCCCCTCACCGGCGGCGCTGGGGCGCTTGAGTTCCTGCAGCAGCCACAGGGCCGACATCGCTGCGAGCACCGCTCCCATGGCGAAGGGGAAGAGCCCGGGACCGGGACCCAGGGAGGTCCACAGGCCGAGGCCCACCGAGCTAACAAGTACGTAGGCGCCCAGTGCCCCGAAGGCGGCGATCCCTGCCAGAACGCTGCGCGCTGGCCTCGCCCGGGCGGGGGACTGGGTCATGGTCGACTCCGTTGTCATCAAAATTGCCTTCCAATTGCTTTCATAGAATGAAAGTCTCTTACGTCAGAAGAAATAGTGACACGGCCCACAGGAGCTGTCAAGCGGGCGGGGGCGGAGTGGAAGTTACATAGAATGAAAGAATGACGGTGACAAACACCCAGCCCGGCACTGCGGCGGACGACGGCGGCAAGCCCTCCAACATGCGCTCGCTGTCGCGGGCCATGGAGGTGTTCGCGGAACTGCAGCGGGCCGACAGGCCCCAGCGGCTCAGCGATCTGGCGCGGAACTGCGGCATGAGCCTGCCCACCACGCTGCGCATCCTGCGCGTGCTGCAGGATTTCGGCATGGTCAGCCAGACGGACAAGACCTACCGGATCGGGCCGGCCGTATTGCCGGCGGCGCGCAGCTACATCGAAAACGACCCCCTGGTGACCGCGTCCCGCCCCGTGCTCCAGCAGGTGGCGGCGCAGACCGGAATGACCGCGTCCCTCTACACGCGGCTGGGTTTCGAGCGCATCCTGGTGGTCCGCGTCGACGGCGACGCCCCGCTTCGGTATGACATGCCCCTTGGCAAGCGGCTGCCCCTCACTCTCGGGGCGGCGGGCAAGATCCTGCTCGCGGGCGCACCGGATCACCATCTCGAGGAGGTGGTGCAGCAGGCGGTGGCGGCCGGGCATGAGGAATCCACCTTCAGCCTGGCCGAGCTTAAGGCCCGCCTGCCCCAACCCGGAACGGACTACGCCTATTCGGCCGACGAGCGTGCCACCGGTGTACATTCCGTTGCGGTCGCCATCAGGAGGTCCGGACTGCCCAGCGAATCGATTGCGCTGACCAGCCCGGTGGAAGCAGCCACTAAAGACGGGCTGACGGCCAGCGTGCCCGAACTGCGCCGCGCTGCGGGCCGGCTCGCCGAGCTGCTGGAGGGAACCGTCTACTGAAATTAAACAGACACGGCCGCCCCTGCCGTACGTGTGCAGGGGCGGCCGTGTTGTGTTGGGAAATGGCTAGCGGGTGCGGGCGGAGATGACCTGTTTGGTCATGGCGCCTGCGCTGCCGAGGTAGCCTGCGGGGTCGCAGAGCTGTGCGATGCGGTCCTCGCCGAGGTGCTGGACGAGTTCCGGATGCCTGACGAGTTCGGATTCCAGTGTGGTGCGGGTTTCGATGGCGGTCTTGCAGGCGTCGTAGATGACGTGGTGGGCCTCCTGGCGGCCGAGGACGGGGGCGACGGCCATCATGACGGCCTCGGCGACGATCAGCCCGCCGGTGATGGCGGTGTTTTCGCGCATCCGGTCGACGTTGACCTCGAGTCCGGACAGCATGAATTCCGCCTGGGCCAGGGAGCTGGCGAGCAGCAGGAAGGATTCGGGGATGGTGGCCCATTCCAGGTGCCAGGGGCCGGTGGCGCGTTCGAAGTCCTGCACCATGGCGTCGAGCATGGTGGAGGATTTGTCCCTGAGCATTTTGGCTGCGGCGAGCATCAGTTCGCAGGAGATGGGGTTGCGCTTTTGCGGCATGGTGGAGCTGGCGCCACGGCCCATGACGAACGGTTCGGCGGTTTCGCCGTATTCGGAGGAGCACATCAGCATGACGTCCAGGGCAATCTTGCCGAGGGAGCCGCCGATGTTGGCCAGCAGGGATACCAGTTCGGCCAGGCCGTCCCGGGCGACGTGCCAGGTGATGTCGGGATCGGCCAGGCCGAGCTCCGCCGCCAGCGCGGCCCGTGTTTCCAGGCCTTCGGGCCCTTCGCCGAGGGATGCGAGGGTGCCGGCGGCGCCGCCGAACTGGACCATAAGGTCGCGTTCGGCGGCCTGGGCGAGCCGGTCGGCCTGCCGGTCGAGGGAGGAGAGCCAGACGGCGCAGCGGTAGCCGAAGGTCACGGGCAGGGCGTGCTGCAGGTGGGTGCGGCCGGCGGCGAGGGTATTCACGTGGGTTTCGGCGAGCCGGGCCAGCGCAGCCCTGACTCCGTTGAGCTGTTCTGTCAGGATGGCGACGCCTTCCTTGCACTGGAGCATTGTGGCGGTGTCCATGATGTCCTGGGTGGTTGCGCCCCAGTGGATGTAGCCGCCGTCGTCGCCGCACTGCTCCGAGAGCTGCTGCACGATAGGCAGGATGGGGTAGCCGACGATTTCGGTTTCCCGGCGGAGCCGCTCCTGGTCGAGTCCGGCGAAGTTGGCGGTCTGGGTGATCCGGGCGGCGGCGTCTGCGGGAATGAGGCCCACCCTCGCTTCGGCGCGGGCGAGGGCCGTTTCGGTGTCGATGATGCGGCTGACGTAGGCGTCGTCGCTGAAGACTTCGCGCATGCGGGCGGTGCCGAACATGTCGCGGAACAGCAGGGAATCGTAGACGGTGGAGCTCATGCGAGGGGATCCTTTACTTCGTGGCGGCGGCGGAGAAACTGCCGGATTCGTGGACGGCGGCGGGGGTTAAAGCGGGGGAGGAGGCTTCCCTGGCTTCCTGGCGTTCCATTTCGGCGAGGAAAAGGGCGGGGTCGGCCAGCGCGCGGCGGACCTTGGGAACGTCCATTTCCTTGGTCAGCTTGGAGACGACGATGGTGGCCACGACGTTGCCGAAGGTGTTGCAGAAGGCGGTGGCAATGGACATGAACCGGTAGACGCCGAAGAGGATCGCAACGCCTTCCAGCGGCAGGTAGCCGGTGGCCGCGACGGTCGACGCGAAGACGACGTAGGTGCCGCCGGAGACGGTGGCGGCGCCCTTGGAGGTCAGCAGCATCAGTGCCATCAGGCCCAGCTGTTCGCCCAGTCCCATGTGAACGCCGAACGCGTTGGCCAGGAAGATGGTGCAGATGGACATGTACAGCGACGTGCCGTCCAGATTGAAGGCGTAACCGGTGGGGACCACCAGCCCGACGCTCTGTTTGGAGCAGCCCATGGCGGTGAGCTTCTTCAGTAGCCCGGGCAGCGCCGACTCGGAGGAGGCGGTGCCCAGCACCAGGGACATCTCAACCTTCACGAAGCGCAGGATCCGGAAGACGTTGAACCCTGCGATCAGGCAGACCAGTCCGAGGACGACGGTGATGAACAGTGCGACGACCGCCCAGTATTCGAGTACCAGCTGGGCAAGTGCCAGCAGCATGGCGCTGCCGTTGGTGCCGACCGAGTAGGCGATGGCACCAAAGGCGCCGATCGGGGCGAGCTTCATGATCACGTTGATGAAGCCGAAGAACGCCTCGGAGACGGTGTCGAGGCCGCCCTGGATCTTGCCGAGAACGGCAGGTTTGAGGGTGAGGAGGCCTGCTCCGAAGATGACGGCGAGGATGACCACCTGCAGCAGCTGGCCGGAGGTGAAGGCGCCGAAGAAGTTGTCCGGGAAGATACCGGTGAGGAAACCGGCAAAGGAGTGGTCGCCGTTGGTGGCGGGTGGCTTGCCGCTGCTCGCGGTGAGCGCGCCGGCCCCCTCGCCGACGTGCAGGAGGTTCGCGGCCAGCAGGCCGAGGCCCAGGGCGAGCGTGGACACGACTTCGAAGTAGATGAGGGCGGAGAAGCCGATCCGGCTGGCCTGCTTGAGGTTCCCGGCGGACAGGATGCCCAGGACCACGGTCAGGAAGACCAGCGGGGCGATGCCCGTTTTGATCAGGGCGAGGAACAGGTCGCCCACGATCTTGAGCTGGGCTGAGAACGCCGGGAAGGCGAAACCGACCACGATGCCCAGTGCCATGGCGATCATGACCTGCGCACCCAGGCCCCGGTACCAGGCTTTCTTCGGCCGGGGAGCGGCTGCTTCCAGGAGCTGTTCTTGCGACTTCATTGACGCCTCACTTGTCTAGACACATTTTCTGTCTAGACAAATGTGAGGCATGTCATGGGGTTCTGTCAAGGCCGCTGCCAGAGTGGGCCCGGCGGCAGCGGGGTGGGACTCGGGTTAGCTGCGTTCCAGAACGGACTCGTAGACGAAGCGGGAACCGGGGTGTGTGCTGACCGCGACGGCGAGGATTTCGCCATCGGTACCGATGTAGCGCCGCGTGAGCTGCAGGGCGACGGAACCCGGCAATTCTCCCAGCGCCTTGGCGGCGTCGCCGTCGAGCACTGTGGCTTTGATGTGCTGCAGGACGCGCTTGACCTGGCGGCCGGTATGCTCGGCGATCAGTTCGGCCACGAGCCGGTCGCTGTCCCTGAGCTCGTCCGAGATGAGGGTGGCGTGCTCGGGGGAGAGGTACACCTGGGCCCAAGACAGTGGGCGGCCGCCATCCGCCGGCTCCTGCCGTGTCGACGTGATGCGGGTCCGGACCGTGCCGGCGGGTACACCCAGATCGTCCGCGAGGCCGTCGTCGACGGTGACCAATTCCGTGGACAGGATGCTGCGCACCGCAGTCCGCCCATACTGGGCAAGCTCTTCGATGGAGGAGAGCTTCGTGTGGAATTCCTGGGCCGGCTGCAGCCGGACCACCCGTGTGCCCTGGCCTTTGCGCCGCGCGATCAGGCCGGCCTCCTCAAGCTGGCGGAGGGCCGCTCGCAGCGTCTCCCGGGACACGCTGTACTGGGACGCCAGCTCCGGCTCGGACGGGAGGAAGGCGCCCACCTCCCACTGGCCGCCGGCGATCCGTGCCTGCAGATCCTCAGCGATCGCTATATACCTGGCAGCCACCGCTGGCCTTCCTCCCTTGGGGTCGATACTCTTGCAGACAAGTCTAGACAGGTTGGGGCCGGATGCCGCGGACCTCGCATGAGGGAGTCTCAATGGCCGGAATGCCGCCGGCAACAGTGGAGGTGAGTGCCGCCGTCGTCCATGCCCTCCTCCGGGACCAGCGGCCGGACCTTGCCGGCCGCTCCCTCGAGCGGGCAGCCAATGGGTGGGACAACGCGACCTTCCGGCTCGGGGCCGATTTGGCGGTCCGGCTGCCGCGCCGGGACGAGGCCGTTCCGCTGATCCTGCACGAGCAGCGGTACCTTCCCGGTATCGCCAACCGGTCCCCGGTTCCGGTTCCTGTGCCCGTCCATGCCGGCCGGCCGACGTCGGACTTTCCCTGGCCGTGGAGCATCGTGCGGTGGGTGCCCGGGGCGCCGGCGGTGGACGCCGGACCAGCGGGCCGCGGACAGGCCGTTGACGGCCTGGCCGCGTTTCTCATGGCCCTCCACGTGCCAGCAGAAGCAGGTGTCCCGGTGAATCCCGTCCGCGGGGTGCCGCTGATGGACCGGAACGCGGTGGTGTCGGCGCGGCTCGGGGACCGCGGCCGCTACCCCCGGGCAGAAGAACTGAAGGCGGTGTGGGCGGAGGCCTGCGCGGCCGGGGCCTGGGCGGGTCCGGAAATGATGCTCCACGGCGACCTGCATCCGGCCAACATCCTGCTGGCGGCGGACGGATCGCTGGCCGGCGTGATCGATTTCGGCGATGTCGGGGCCGGGGACCCGGCCGTTGACCTTGCGGCGGGATGGTTAATGTTCGACGCCGGCACCCGCCGGCGCTTCATGGGCGCCTTTGGCTCCTCGGTGGACAGCGGCACCTGGGCCCGTGCCCGCGGCTGGGCACTGGTCCTCTCCACCGCCATGCTCAGCAACTCCGACGACAATCCGCAGATGTTCTCCGTGGGGGAGTTCGGGATAGGGCAGGTTCTGGCGGGCTGAGGCGGCGTTTTGCGCGGGCCGGGGCGTAGGGTGGGGCGCATGGAGATGCGCCTTGAAGTTGTGCAAGTGCCCGTGGCCGACGTGGACGCGGCGAAGTCGTTCTATGTGGAGAAACTGGGCTTCGTCCTCGACCACGATGTGGAACACATCCCGGGGATGCGGGTGGTGCAGCTGACGCCGCCCGGTTCTGCTGCCTCGATCGTCATCGGGACGGGAATGACCAGCATGTCGCCGGGGAGCCTGGAGGGGCTGCAGCTTGTGGTGCCCGATATCGGTGCGATCCGCGCCGAGCTGCTGGACCGCGGCGCCGGCATCAGTGAGGTCCAGGACATGGGCGGGGTGCAGTTTGCCTTCCTTAGCGATCCTGATGGCAACCGCTGGGTCATCCAGGGTGCGACGCCTCCGGAGGTCAAGAGCGCGCACCTGGACGCCCCAGCTTCGTAGCCGCCGGGCGCACGGCGTCGCCGATATTCGCTGGCGCCCTATTCGTTGACGAGGACGGGGACGCCCACGGCGGCGGAAACCGCCTTGCCTCGGAGGTTTTCCGGGACCGGGATGCTGAACTTTTCGGTCTCCGACGGCGGTCCGATGTGGCTGTGCCCGTCTTCCGAAGCGTGGTGCACGTAGCGGCCGGTGCCGAGCAACTTGCCCTGGTCGTCGTAGAAGCCCGCCAGGACCTGCAGCTCGAGAAGGTCGCTGACGTCGCTGGTGATGCGGATTGTTCCGCTTGCACCGGTGGCGGTGAACGCCGGCTGCTCCAGGACGAACCGGTCGTCGAACGGTCCCTTGACCTGGACGGCCCGGCCCTTGGCGGGTTTGGCGCTCTGCAGTCCGGGCAGTCCGGGTTCCCCGGATGCCGGGACCAGGCCCGGCAGGGTCGCCTGGACGGTCGCGGCCGGACGAGGCGTTTCTGCCGCGGCCGGACCTGCAGGCTGGTTCAGTGTCCCCGCGAGGACAGCGGCCGCAGCCAAAAGTGTTGCGCCGCCGATGATGACGGTCTTCATTTTGTGGTGCATGTGAGTGTTCCTGTGCTGGCAAGGATGGAGACATGGTTCCGGTGGCCGGGGATGTTTCCCCGGCCACGGGAAGGGGGAATGGTCAGCTCACCCGCAGGGCGTCGCCGACGATGGTGAAGAGATCGGTGTTGTCTACGCTGCCCTGGAGCTTTTCCGAACCCGAGCCGAAGGAGAAGACGGGGACGTCCGCACCGGTGTGGTTGCCGGAAAGGTAGGTCAGCCAGAGGCTGGCGTCCTTGGACCCGTCCTGGACGCCGGCGGCGTCATCAGGGGTGCGGAAGGTAGCGGGGGCGAAGTTGTGCGGATCGCCCGAACCGGCGCCGTTGACGATGCCGGTAGAGCGGCTGGCGTCCTTGGTGTTGCCGCCCGTGCGGGTGGGGGCGGAGTTGTTCGCCGGGTTGCCGCTGTCCACATTCACGGGCGGGTTCGCGGCTTCGGCGTTGGTGAAGGAGCCCTTCTCAATGATGTTGAACCCGGCGCATTCGTGGTCTGCGGTCACAATCACGAGGGTGTTGCCGTCCTTCTTGGCGAAGTCCATGGCCGCGGCGACGGCGTCATCGAAGGCCTTGATTTCCTCGAGGGTCTGGGACGCGTCGTTGGCGTGGGAGCGCTTGTCGATGAGGGCACCCTCGACCTGCAGGTAGAAGCCGTTGCCCTTGCTGCCGGAGCCGAGCAGGTCGATGGACTTCCTGGTCATTTCGGCCAGGGTGGGTTCCTGGGCCTGCGGGGCCGACGGGTTGTCCTGCTTGGACTTCTCCACGGTCAGGTTTCCCTTGTTGAACAGACCGAAGACCCTGCTCCCCGCCGCTGCCGAGAGATCCGTCTTGGTTGCCACGGTCTGGGAAGCGGGGGAGCCCAGGACCGTGTAGCCCTGGTCGCGGAGCGCCTTCTCGTCAGCGGTGTCAAAGCGGCTCAGGCCGCCGCCGAGGATGACATCGGCGGTGCCGTTGCGGGCGATCTGGTCGGCGATCGGGGTGACGCGAAGGTCGCTGGTGGCCAGGGGCGAACCTGTGATGGCGGTGTCCTGGCAGGCGGCCGCGGAATAGACGGGTCCCTGGCAGCCGCGGGCGAGGGCGTGGCTCATCTGCCCGGCAGGGGTGGCGTCGGTGATTTCGGCGGTGGAGACGTTGCCGGTACGGTATCCGGCCTGCTTGGCCTTTTCCATCAGGGTCGGGACGGAGGTTCCCTTGGCGTCCACGCCCAGGGCGGCGTTGTAGGTCTTGACGCCGGAGGCCCATGCGGTGGCCGAGGATGCGGAGTCGGTGACGTAGTTCGGGCGGAAATCTGCCTGCCCGGGCTGGCCGGAGTTTTTCTCCACGGAATAGGTGCTGACGTAGCCGTGGGCAGGCAGCTTTTCCATGTTCAGCCGGCCATCGGCGCCGTAGAAGCGCTCACGGCCGGCAGTGACGTGGGTACGGCCCATGCCGTCTCCCACCATGTAGATAACGTTTTTTACGCGGCCGTTGTTGGCGGCGTCATTGGCTGCTGTTGCCGGCGAGCCGGCGGCGGCCAGCCCGGCAAGGGCGGCAACTGCGACGAGCGTCGCCGATGCGGACACGGAAAATGTGCGTTTCATGTGGAGGTTCTCCCGGATGCGAATGATGGGTGCGAATGGCACCGCTCAGACACTAGGGACGGCACACGATGCGGCGGTGACCAGAAGGTGCCCCGCCGCTGGACGGGAGCTTACGGCCGGATTAACCTGCTTGCGCCATGAGTGATTTTCAGGCCAGGTGACAGCTGTATAGATCGGATCGGAGACATTCCGTCAGGGACATTCCTGCCCTGCTCTAGTCCACGTCGCTGGACGGTTCTGCAGCCCCTTTGCGGCCGGTAAGCCATCCGGGCAGGGCGGCGTCCAGCGCGTCTGAACGTTCGGGGGAGAGGTCGCCGTGGCGGAACTTGTACCGTTGGCTGCGCAGCCACCCCCGAGCTCCTTTTCCACCCCGGCCACGCCGGGGGTGGTGCGGGGCCAGGGGTGCCCCGTGGCGAGATAGGCAGCCAGCTGCTCCAGACGGTCCTGCCATTGCTGGTCCTCCCTGGCCTCGCGGGGTTTGCGCCGCCAGTCGGGCAGGACGGACAGGCCTGCGCCAATGACCGGGTTCAGGATGCCGGCGTCCGCGTCGCGGCGGCGGCGCCGCAGCCACTGCGCGAGTTCCCGCTCCGCCTTGTCGCCGGCGTTGCGGGAGGGGTAGCGGCCCGTGGCCTCGACCATGGTGAGCAGCTGGTATAGGCGTTTGATGCCGGGCGCCGCGGGGCTGGTCCCTGCTGCAGCTGCTGCCCGGTGCTCCGTTTTCAGGCCGGGATCCGTGGCCTTGGCCGCCGTGAGGTGGGTGGTGACGGCGGCGACTTTGACCCGGGCCAGTTCGGCGATCTTCTTCCGGGACAGCCCCTTGCGGTACATCAGGGTCCACTCCGGATGTGCATCCCCGGAGCTCTTCAACGACCCGAAGCGTTTCTGCTCCCCCACCGTCACGACGTCCTGTCGAGCAGTTCGGCGCGGTGCCGCGCGGCGGCCACGAAATCGTCCAGATCCTGCCGGGTGGCCGGCGAGGACCAGCGCCGGAGCGGACCGGCGGTTTCTACGGTGACCTTCAGGAGGGTACGCCCTGAATCGGGGACGAGGGTAAATGACTGGACCACCCGGAGCAGCCGCAGCGGCAACGCGGAGGTCCAGGTCATGACCTCGCCCGCGTCCTGCCGGACCCGCGCCCGGACCGGGCGGCCCCGGCGCGATGTGGTGATGCGGACCGTTTCACCGTCACGGAGGTCCCCGTCGATCTCTGTGATACCCGAGTCCCAGACGGGCATGTTGCCCGCATCCGTGAGGACGTCCCACACCGTGGACAACCGTGCGTTGATCAGCACCTCGGATGCATGGAGAACCATTGGCCAAGGATAGCCATCGGAGCCCTGTGCCCGGCCGGGATTCCCGCACGTTTCATCCAACATTCATCTTCACCCGTCGGAGGGTGTCCGCGCCGTGGCCGCCGGCGTCACAGTGGCTGTGGCTGTTTATGCGGAGCCGGGCGGGCGTGCCCGGACAACAGCAAGTGTGTACTGCTTAGGCAGCTTCAGGACCTGCGGCCGGGCAGAAGGAGCAGCGCATCGCCCACCGGGCGCTCACCGGTGGCGTCGGAGGGCGAGTTCACAACCTGGCCGTCCTGGACCATGGTGGTGGACCCGCCGCCGTCGAGGTTGATGGCGTCGACCATGCCGAGCGAGCGGGCAACGTCCGCCGCCTCCTTGATGCTCAGGCCAAGCGAAGTTGTTTGGCGTCCATCGGCGGTGACCAGCAGCGTGCGGCCCTCGGCGTCAACACCGGCAATCGTGCGAGGGTTCCGCTTGTGCACCCAGCCGTAGTAAAAACTGTTGCTGTCACCGGAGCGGACCATGCCGTCCCGGGCAGCCGTCACGTGGACCGCACCGTCTTCGATGAGCACCGGCCCGCCGTTGACGACGTCGGTGGTGGCGCCGGTTTTCAGGGGCTTGCCGTCCCCGTTGATGAGGTCAGTTTCGACCTTCAGCCGGGAGCCAACCTTGGCCAGCGCGGCGAGCTTGTCCACGTCCGCTCCGGTGGCCTGCAGGGTGTGCCCGCCTGCAGGGACAGCTGTGCCACGGACGCTATTGACGGCGGTGACCGTCCCGTGGACGTCCAGGACGACTTCCATCCCGGGGCCGGACGGCGTGGCGGAACCGAACTCGGGCGTGAAAGCCACTATCTCGTCCGCGTCGGTGCACGTGAAGTCGTGCAGCGGCAGCGAAATCGGGGTGTCGTCGGTGCCGCCGCAGTTCCGGATGAGGCCGGGCACGCGGTTGACGCCGTCCAGGGCCAGCTTTCCGGTGTTCCCGGCGGCAGTAACTGACCCGGCCCAGTGCAGGCGCTGGATGGAGCTCTGATCCTTGGGACCGATGACCAGGGAGGGCCGGTCTCCGACCGGTTCGCTCAGCACCTTGCCGTCCCGAACTGCCGTGCCGGCCGGGTCTCCCGGTGCTCCGGCCTTCGGGTCCAGCACGAAGTACCCGCCGTTCACGGCTGCGAGTGCGCCGGCCGCGGCTGCAAGCTGGCTGGTGGTTTCCCGGTCCTGCAGGTTCGGGCCGAAGGAGGACTCCAGCTCGCCGCGGAATTCCTTAGGGTCAATCGTGAGGACCTCCAGCTTCCAGGGACCGCGCGTGTTTTCGGCGGTGCCCTCGTCGCCGTCCCAGCCGGTGTAGATCACGGAGGATGCGTAGCCGGCGGCCTTGATCTTCGCGACGGTGGCGGACCCGTCGGCTTTGGTCGGGAACTGTCCGGCGCGCACCCGGTAGCCGAGGTCGCCACCTGAGTCGGCCAGCCTGGGGGACTGGACATGCTCGACGCGTGCAGGAACGCCGGCTGCCTGGAGTTTGCCGGCAACCGAGCGGGCCTGCGCCTCCGCGGACAGTGCTGACGCGGGCGCGTCGGGGTCAGGTGACGCCGACGGGATGGCCACCTCGGCGGTCCACTGCAGGTTCTGGTTGGGGGTCCCCCGGGTGATGGAGGTCCGGGTCAGTCCGGGGGCCAGTTTGGTCTCGGTGCGGTTCTCGGGCAGGTCTGCAGCGCCAAGGTCCAGGATGCCGGACGCCGCGGGCGCGGCGGCTGCATGGGCCGGGGTCCAGGCTGCGGCATTGGAGGGACCGGCGGGGGCGACGAGGCAGGCAAGGGGGAGCCCCAAGGCCAGGGCGGCGACGGCGGTCCTGCTGAGGCGGCGGTTGAAGGCAGGCATGCTCAGATCCGTTCCGCGCCGGGGCGGCCGTTCCCGACAGCGAACGAGGCATCGACGACGGCGGGTGAGGCCGTGTCGGCGGCGGACGCCACGACGAGGTAGTCGCTGCGGAACTCCTCGGGTGTCACGGTGCAGCGGGTCCAGCCGCGCTTGTCCGGGTTGATGTAGCGAGTGTGCGGGTTCGCCGGCAGGCCGTTCTTGATGGCCTGCGCCCAGCCGCAGCCGGAGCTGATTGACGTTCCGACAAATTCGGTAGCCACCACCCTCGACTTCGGATCGGCATAGTCGCGAAGGAGGTCGTTGGCGAAGGCTGCGTGCCAGTCCCCGCTGAGGACCACGGGGTTGGCCGGTGCCTGCTGATCGATGAAGTTGGTGAGCCGGTTGCGCGAGACCACGTACCCGTCCCACTGGTCGTGGTTGACCGACAGGATCTCGCCGGGGTCGTAATCGTACTGGGCCATCATGGTCTGCTGGGCGATCACGTTCCAGCGGGCGGGCGAGGAAGCCAGCCCCTGGAACAGCCACTGCTCCTGCCCGTCGCCCATCAGCGTCCGGGAGGGATCGTACACGCCGGGGTGCTGCGGGCCGCCGGGGAAGTTCTCGGTCAGCTGGTCCGAACGGTACTGCCGGGTGTCCAGGACGTGGAACCGGGCCAGGTTGCCGTAGTCCAGCCGGCGGTACAGGACCATGTCCGGACCGGTGGGCCGTTGCGGGCGGCGCAGCGGCAGGTGCTCGTAGTAGGCCTGGAAGGCATTGGCCCGCAGCTGGAGGAAACGCTCCGGATCGTTGGACGCCTCATTGTCCGGCTGCGATACGCCGTCGGCCCAGTTGTTCTCCACCTCGTGGTCGTCGAACGTCACGACGAACGGGAATTTCGCGTGTGCTGCCTGCAGGTCCACGGAGCTCTTGTACTTGGCGTGGTTGTTGCGGAAGTCGGCCAGGGACTCGTGGTTCCGGCCTTCGTAGGTGTAGTCGCCCACGTGCACCACGAGGTCAAGGTCCTCCTGCGCCATGGTGCGGTATGCGGCGTAGCGGCCGCCGGCCCAGGACTGGCACGACGCCAGGCCGAAGGTGACCCGGCCGGGGTCCGAGCCCGCGGCCGGGGCGGTGCGTGTGTGGCCCACAGGACTTTCCTCGTTGCCCACACGGAAGCGGTACCAGTAGTCCGCCGACGGCCGCAATCCGCTGACTTCGGCGTGCACGGAGTGGGCAAGCTCAGGCGTGGCCGCCTCGCTGCCAGCCTTAACCACGTTGCGGAAGCCGGGGTCGGTGGCCACCTGCCAGCTCACCCGGACCTGGTACGGCGGCATGCCGCCCATCCCGTCTGCCGCCTGTGGTTCGGGGGCCAGCCGGGTCCACAGCACCATGCCGTCCGGGGTGGGGTCGCCGGATGCGATCCCGAGCGTGAAGGGGTTCTGCGGGAAACGCGGATCTGCCCAGGCGGGGGCCGCCGAGAAGCCGTAGACGGCAGCTGCCGCGACGGCGCCGCCAGTTGCGGCGAGGAATCCACGCCGGGACGTGGTGAAGGAACGGGACACAGTGTCTCCTGAAACAGTGATGGGTATGGTCCCATCCATTCAGGCAAGGGCAATTGATCTGATAGTGAACGGCCAGTTAACGCAGTCCGAACCTCTTGCGGCTCGGAATCTCCGCGGAACATCAGCTGGGAGGGCGGCCCGGATCCGTGCCCGCAGCGCCGGATCTGGTCTGCGCTCGGCGCTCGCCGGGGGGCCTTAGCGCCGGACCCCTGGCAGCCGGTCGAGGCGCGACGTCGAATCCCGGATCACGAGCTCGGGCTCGACGACGTAGTGCTGGGCGGGTTCTCCGGTCAGAATCTGGTGGTGCAGCATCTTGAATGTCGCCATGCCCAGCGCCTGAAAGTCGAGGCGCATGGTGGTCAGTGGCGGGGAGAAGTAGGCGGCTGCAGGCATGTCGTCCACCCCGACGATGGAAAAATCCAGGGGTGCCCGAAGGCCGCGTTTCTCCATGGCGCTCATGAAACCGAGGGCAATCTCGTCATTGCTGGCGAAGACTGCCGTGAACGTGCCGGGATCCACAGCCTTGCCGGCTTGGTACCCGGCGTCCGAGGACCAGTCCTTGGCGACATCGAGTACCTGGGGGTCGAGGCCGGCGCCCTGCATGGCATCGCGGTAGCCGCGCTCACGTTCGCGGGCTTCATTGCGGGTGGACGGCCCGGCCACATGCAGGATGTCGCGGTGTCCCAGGCCGATGAGGTGACGGGTCGCCTCCCAGCCCGCAGCGTGCGAATGGGTGCCTGCCGAGCCTTCGTCCGATGACGGAAGCTCGGAAACCGTGATCAGCGGCGTTGACTGGTCCCAGTCGGCGAGCAGCTTACCGACGCCGGGCAGAGGCGTGGACACCACAACGCCGTCCACCTGTACGGATTTGAAGTGCGCCAGCGCCCGCCGCGCCTCGGCTTCCCAGTTCTTCGCCTCAAAGTCGAGATTCAACGCCGCGATAGTGAGGGTGACGTCGGCCTCGCGGGCCGCGAACCCCAATCCCGTGAGGACGCCCGAACTCCCGTAGACGAAGGCGCCCATGGTCAGGACGCCCACTGAGTTCGTCCTGCTGGTACGGAGCGCACGGGCGGACTGGTTGGGCACGTATCCCAGTTCCGCGATGGCGGCGGTGATCCGCTCGCGGGTCTCGGCCCGCACGTAACCAACGCCGGTGAAATAGCGCGACACCGTCTGGGTCGAGACGTTGGCCAGCCTGCCGACGTCGGCCATGCTGGGCCGCGCTCCCGTCCTTGCTTTCGCCACTGTCCGCCTTCCGTCCGCAGCAGTCTGCACCCTACGCCCATCCAAAGTAAGTTTACGATCACCTATGCGCGAACGGCGGCAGTTCGTCTTCTTTCACAAATATTGGTCAACCGGTTGACGTGGGTTATCGTAAACCCCCATACTCCTTTATGGGCTAGGTCACATCTTCGGCCGAGATATCAGTGACGAAAGCACCCTCAACTCATACCTACGAAAGGACGCGACGATGCGTTTGCTTGCCAAAGGCGCTGTTGCCCTGACCGCCATTGCTGTTCTGGCTGGCTGCTCCGCCGGCTCCGGCTCCTCTGCTTCCGGCAAGACCGAGCTGAACTGGTGGGTGATCAACCTGACTTCCCCCACCGCGGTTGCTGCCCAGGACAAGATCATCAAGGATTTCGAAGCAGCAAATCCGGACATCACCATCAAGAAGACCGCCCGCGCCGTTGACGCGCACAAGGACTCGCTGCGGACCGCGATCGGCACCTCCGCGGCGCCGGACATCTACGACTACTGGGCAGGTCCGGGCCTGGGCGGCGAGCTGGTCAAGAACGGCGCCAGTGCCGATCTCACCAGCGAGTACACGCAGTACAAGTGGGAGAACCGGTTCACCGAAGCTGCCCTCGGGCCGGCGAAGCAGTACGGCGGCTTCAACGGTGTGCCGTGGAAGCTCAACGGAGAGGCCATGTACTACAACAAGGCCCTCTTCGAAAAGGCCGGCATCACCAAGCTGCCCACCACCATTGACGAACTGAACGACGCCGCAGCCAAGCTCAAGGACGCCGGCATCACCCCGATCGAGTTCGGCGGCACCGTCAACTGGCACGTCATGCGCCTGCTGGACACCTTCCTCGAGGGCTACTGCGGTTCCGGGACGTTCGACAAGCTGGTCACCAACCAGGCCAACTGGGGCCAGGAGGAGTGCGTCACCAAGTCCTTCACGAACCTGCAGAAGTGGTCCAAGGACTATTTCAACAACGGCTTTATCGGCATCAACAACGACGAGTCGTCCTCGCTGTTCTACACGGGCAAGGCGGCCATGGCCCTCGAAGGTGACTGGTTCAACGCCAGCATCAAGGACAACGCCAAGGTCGAAGACTTCGGCGTCTTCGCCCTCCCGACGGGTACCGGCCGCATGTACGGCTTCGAGCAGGCCATGTACGTCACCAAGGACAGCAAGAAAAAGGACGCTGCAGCCAAGTTCCTGGACTTCATGATGTCCACCCCCGTCCAGAAGGAAACTGCAGGCCAGTTCTCCACCCAGTCGGTGAACAAGGAAGTGAAGTCCGCAGCAACGGACAGCCTCAGCAAGTCCTGGGACGGCATCTTCAAGAACGCCAAGGGCCTGTACATGAACAACGACCAGAACCTCAGCCAGTCCCAGACCACCGAGTACTGGCGGATCCAGAACCTGGTTGCCACCGGCAGCCTGGACCCGGCCAACGCCGGGGCTGAGTTCCAGAAGTTCCTGGATTCGAGCAAGTAGCTCGTTCGCTGAAGGGCGGGACTGTGCCCCGCACGTGGCCCGCCCTTCAGCCCACTGACCGATCCACAGATCAAAGGCGACCTCTCTTGTCTAAGCTCACAGCCACGCGCCTGGAGACACCACCGGGCCCCGTCATGCGGCAACCCTCAAAGAAACCGCTCCTCAAGCGCATCGCCGGCGGCGGATTCATCGCAGCCCTGCCCTTCCTAGCCCCCGCCCTGGCGGCCTACGTTGTCTTCGTCATCGGCCCGATGGTCACCGCCGTGCGGCTGAGCCTGTTCAAGTGGTCCGGCTTCAACTCGGACCCGCAGGTATTCGTCGGATTCCAGAACTACGTCCGTCTATTCACCCAGGATCCGGTGTTCTGGACCGCGATGCAGAACACCATCGTCTGGGTGCTGCTCTCCCTGGTGATTCCCACCAGCCTCGGCCTGGTGATGGCGCTGGCCCTGAACCGTCCGATCTTCGGCCGGAACCTGTTCCGTTCCGTCTTCTACATCCCGGGTGTCCTTGCCCCGATTGCCATCGCGAACATGTGGCGCTGGATGTACAACCCGAACTACGGCGTCTTCTCCGAACTGGCCAAGGCCTGGCACCTGGGTGACGGCTCGGGAGTGACCTTCCTGAGCGATCCCAAGGTGGCCATCTATGCCATCTTCGCCGCCTTCGTCTGGCAGGTCGCAGGCCTGAACATGGTCCTCTTCCTTGCCGGCCTGCAGAGCGTTTCCAAGGAACTGGTCGAATCGGCACGCCTGGACGGTGCGAACAGCTGGAAAGTCTTCCGGCACGTGACCTTCCCGGCGCTGCGCCCCACCGTCGTCGTCGTTCTGGTGCTGACCATCGTCCACTCCATCAAGGTCTTCGACCTGGTGGTGGGCATGACCGGCGGCGGCCCCGCCCAGTCCTCGCAGGTGCTGGCGCTGTGGTCCTACTCCAAGTCCTTCCTGCAGCACGACTTCGGCATGGGCAATGCGGTGGCCACGGTACTGCTGGCCATCACCCTTGTCCTGGTCATCCCTTACCTGATCTGGTCCACCAAAGGAAACGAAGACTGATGAGCACCCTCACTCTCGGGCGCGCCAAGCACGCCGACGGGACTTCCCGTCCACGCCGCAACGTCGACTACATCAGGGTGGGTCTATGGATCGCGCTGGCCGTGACCATGGTCATCTGGGCCATGCCCCTGATCTTCGTGATGTTCACTTCCCTGAAGTCGGAATCGGCAATCTTCTCCACGTCCGCCTTCTCCCTGCCCACCTCGGCCGAGTGGAGCAACTACGCCGAAGCCATGCAGACCGGTAATCTCCTCACCGCCGGCGGCAACAGCCTGCTCATCGCGGCGATCAAGGTCCCCCTGGGCCTGCTGTTCTCGGCGGCTGCCGCCTTCGGCCTGTCCCGGATCCGCTTCAAGCACAGCAAGCTGGTCCTCGGCGCCTTTGCGCTGGGCTCCATGGTCCCCATCCAGGTGGCCCTCGGCCCGCTCTTCAAGATCATCCTGGACCTCGGCCTGCTCAACAGCCCGGTGGGCGTGATCCTGCCCTACATCGGGTTCGGCCTGCCCATCCAGATCTTCATCCTGCACGGCTTCTTCAGCGCGATCCCGAAGGAGATTGACGAGAGCGTCCGCGTTGACGGCGGCGGCAACTGGCGGCTGTTCTGGCAGATCATCCTGCCGCTGTCCAAGCCTGCGCTGGCCGCCCTGTTCATCCTGGACTTCGTGTCCACCTGGAACGAATACGCCATCGCACTGGTCATCCTCCAGGACCAGACCGCGCAGACCATCCCGCTGGCCATCCAGGGCTTCCAGTCCCAGTTCACCAGCTCCTACGGGCCGCTGAACGCCTTCACCATCATGTCCATCCTGCCCGTCATGATCGTCTACCTGCTGTTCCAGCGCTACTTCGTCGAGGGCATGTTCAGCGGCGCCGTCAAGGGCTGACCGTCTCTTTCGGATCAACAACCAACTCTTACAGCAGCTTTCACCGCAGAAAGGCCACCATGGCGACCTTCACCGCCCAGACCCCGCTCTTCGACGTCATGCGCGACCCTGCAGGGCACGAGATCCTGGCCAGCCACGTTCCCGGCCTGGCAGCCAACCCCCTGCTCCACACGCTCTACCACTACCAGCTCGGCCTGATCCTCGGCACCGAGGAATCCCTTCGCAATGACCCGCAGAAGAAGGCTGAGATCCTCGCCAAAATCGAAGCGCTGGATCCGGTGCCTGCCGGCCAGGACCGCTCCGTGCGGGACATCGAACGGCCGTCCGGGTACGAACCTGACTCCGTGGAGCCCGGCAGCGCCACCGCCGAATACCCGGCCGAGGCCCGCAAATGGCAACAGTTCGAGCTCACCCTGCAGGGTCCCTCGCACGGCAACCCGTTCACCGACGTCGAACTCCACGCCGACTTCAGCAGCGGCGGCCGGACACTGCGGGTCCCGGGTTTCTACGACGGAAACGGCACCTACCGCGTCCGCCTGCTGCTGCCGGCTGAGGGCGAGTGGTCCTTCACCACGGACAGCAACGCCCGCTCACTGGACCGGATCACCGGTTCCTTTACGGCGGAAGGTGCCGAACCGGCGTCACGCGGTGTGGTCCGGGTAGCGAATAAGTTCCACTTTGCTTACGACGACGGCACCCCCTACCTGCCGATCGGCACCACCTCCTACGTCTGGACCCACCAGGGCGACGCCCTCGAAGAACAGACGCTCGCGTCCCTGGAATCCGGACCGTTCAACAAGATGCGGATGTGCGTCTTCCCCAAGTCCTACCTGTTCAACGAAAACGAACCCGAAATCTACCCCTACGCGGGAACCCTGCAGGAAGGCTTTGACTACACCCGGCCCAACCCTGCCTACTACCACCACCTGGAACGGCGCATCAGCCAGCTCGAGGAGCTCGGCATCGAAGCGGACCTGATCCTTTTCCACGCCTACGACCGGTGGGGCTTCTCCACCATGAACGCCGCGGCGGACGATCTCTACGTCAAGTACGTCACTGCCCGGCTGGCGTCGCACCGGAACATCTGGTGGTCCTTGGCCAACGAATACGACCTCATGTTCGAGAAGACCACCGAGGACTGGGAACGCTTCGCGGCGATCGTGCAGGAGAACGACCCCAACCAGCACCTGCTCTCCATCCACAACTGCCGTGAGTTCTACGACCACACCCGGCCCTGGATCACGCACTGCAGCATCCAGCGGCGTGACATCTACAAGACCGCCGAGATGACCACGGAGTGGCGCGAGCAGTACGGCAAGCCGATTGTCATCGACGAGTGCGCCTACGAGGGGAACATCGACCAGGGCTGGGGCAACATCACCGGCGAGGAGATGACGCGCCGGTTCTGGGAAGGCGCCATCCGCGGCGGCTACGTGGGGCACGGCGAGACGTACGTCCACCCGGAGGACATCCTCTGGTGGGCGAAGGGCGGCGAGCTGCGCGGAACCAGCCCGGACCGGATCGGCTTCCTGCGCCGCATCCTTGACGAGAGCCCCGGCGGGCACCTCGAACCGCTGGCGGGCCACTGGGACGCACCCAGCGCCGGCATCAAGGACCAGTACGAACTGATCTACTTCGGGTTCAACCAGCCCACCTACCGGCGGTTCGTCAAGCCGCAGGACCAGGCGTTCGAGATCGATGTCATCGACACCTGGAACATGACCGTGGAGACCCTTCCCGGCACGTTCTCCGGGCGGTTCAAGATCGAGCTGCCCGGCAGGCAGTTCGTGGCCGTGCGGCTGCGCGCCCTCTGACAGTTCCACATCACGGCCGGGGACGGGTTTACCCTGTCCCCGGCCTGCCCGCCAGGCTTGACCCACCGCGCCCCTGACCGACCGCTCCGCTGACCCACCGCGACCGAAAGCACAACGTGATCCCCGCCGACAACACATCCCGGTTTCCTGCACCGGCCCGAACCATTGAAAGCGGCCCGTGGCGCCTCCAGTTGCGCGGGGACGAACTGGCCGACATCGAATACCGCGGCCACCCCGTGCTCCGGGCCATCCGGCCCGTGGTCCGGGACCACGACTGGCGGACACTGGCTCCGGCGGTCGAGGCAGTGACGTTCGACGACGGCGGCACGTTTACTTTGCGGCTCACCGTCCGGTTCGCCGGCTTCGGCGCCGAATACTCCGCAGACCTGACCGTCAGTTTTTCCGGCAATGACCTCAGGGTCACCTTCGACGGCACCGCACCAAGTGATTTCCGCAGCAACCGGATCGGCCTGGTGGTCCTGCACAGGCCCGACGACGCCGGGCGGCACGTCACCGTCTCCGCTCCGGGCGGGACCCGCACCGAGTCTGCCTTTCCGGCCGACATCAGCCCGCACCAGCCCCTCGTGGACATCGCGGCGATGGCCTGGGACCGCGACGGCACGGCCTTCCGGCTCGAGTTCACCGGCGACGTCTTCGAAACCGAAGACCAGCGCAATTGGACCGACGCCTCCTTCAAGACCTACAGCACCCCGCTGTCTCGTCCCTTCCCGGTCACCGTGCACGCGGGGGACCAGGTGCAGCAGAGCATCTGCCTCACGGCCCAGCCGGCAGCCGCGGATCCGGGACCCGCGGAACAGGGACCCGCGGAACAGGCGGCTGACGCGGTATCCGCCGAACCGGCAGACAACGTGCTGACGGTGCGGCGGCAGATTCAGGGCAAGGTTCCCGCCCTGGGAACGTCAGCGTCCCGCTCGGCGGCGAGGCTCGGCGTCGTACCTGGTCTGGACGCCCTGATCGTGGAGCTTCCAAGCGACGTAACCCGGGCGAGCGAACTCCTGCAGCCCGCCGTGCGGCAGGCCGCAGAGCTGGGCGCCCCACTGGACGTGCGGATCGCCGCTGGCGGCGGCGCCGACGTCGGGCCTGTGCTGGATCTGCTGCCCCTCGGCAAGGTGGCAAGGCTCGGGGTGTTCAGCTCTGACAGCCACGTCACCGAACCTGAGCTGTGGGAGGAACTGCGCTCCGAAGCGCAGCGGCGCGGCTTCACCGGCACCCGGCTCGCCGGCGCGCGCTCCCATTTCACCGAGCTCAATCGGCGGCAGGACGTCCTTCCCCGCGACGCCGGTGCCCTCACCTACAGCATCACGCCGCAGATGCACGCGACCGAAGTGCCCCACATCGTTGACAGCGTCCCGATGCAACGGCTGACAGCGCGGAACGCGCTCCGGATCGGGGCCGGCAAGCCGCTGCATATCGGCCCGGTGACGCTGAAGGCCCGGTTCAACGCCGTCTCCACCGACGGCGCCTACGATGCCCGGACCGCCGAGGCCATGACCACCGACCCGCTGCAGGCAGAGGACTTCGCCGCCGCCTGGCTGCTGGGCAGCATCGCTGCCCTGACCCTGCCCGGCGTCGAGTCCGTCAGCTATTTCGAGGCCAGCGGCCCCAGGGGCCTGATCGCCGACGACGGGACCCCGACGCCGGCCTTCCGGGTTTTCGAAAAACTGGCCGCCCTGCGCGGCGCCGGGGTACTGCAAGTGGACGGCGACGTCCCCGGGCTGGTGCTCTACCCCGTCTCAACAGACGCCGGCGTGCTGCTCTTCGCGGCGAACCTGACGGCAGCACCGTTGTCCGTGGCGGTCCGGCTGGAAGACGGTGGCGCGCAAACCTTTGACATTCCCGCCTGGCAACACACCATCCGGCCGCTCGGCTGACCCACGAAATGAGGAACAAGATGACCAACAGGCTTGCAGGAAAGACCGCCCTCGTCACGGGTGCCGGATCCGGCATCGGGCTGGCCGTGGCGCAACGCTTCACCGCCGAAGGCGCCCGCGTGTACTTCGCCGACATTAACGCCGAAGCCGCCGAAAAGGCGGCCGCGGCCACCGGCAGCGACCGCGCCACGGCCCTGCCGGTGGATATTTCCGACGAGCCCAGCGTGGAAGCCGCCTATGCCGCCATCGCCGCCGACGGGCCGCTGGACATCGTGGTGGCCAACGCCGGCGTCCAGCTCTTCGGGCAGGACGCCAAGGTGGGCGAGCTGTCCCTGGAGGTCTGGGAAAAGACCGTGGCGGTCAACCACCGCGGAGCGTTCCTCACACTGAAGCATGCCGTGCGGGCGCTCCAGGGCCGGGGCGGGTCCATCATCTGCACCGGCAGCCCCACCGCCGTGGTCGCGTGCGGGCAGACGTTCACCGCCTACTCGAGCTCGAAGGCCGGCGTCCACGGCCTGGCGCGCGTCGTCGCCGCCGACTACGCCAAGGAGGGCATCCGTGTGAACACCGTGGTACCCGGCTACACCGAGACCCCGCTGGTGCAAACCATCGCGGACGATCCCGCCAGCCGCGCCGGCCTGGTGGACTCCACCATGCTCGGACGGGCCGGCACCGCCGCCGACGTCGAAGGCATCATGGTCTACCTCGCCAGCGACGAATCGGCGTACGCGACCGGTGGCCTGTTCACGGTCGACGGCGGCCTGACGGCACTCTGAGCTCATCGAGCAGCCGCAGCACCCGCTCAGGCTGCTCGATGTTGGCGAAATGGCCGCAGCGCGGAATCGTCACCAGGCGCACGTGCGGGACGAGATCGGACAACCGGAGCAGGTCCGACGGCGGCGTGAACACGTCACGGTCCCCGCGCGTCGCCAATACCGGACAGCGGATGCTGCGCCATTGGCCAAAGTCGTAGAGAGCAACGGCTCGGGCAGCCCGCCAGAAGCTGGCCGGCCGGGCGTCATGCCCGAGCCCGCGGATCACCTGCCCGGGAACGGCGGCCGGGTCAGCGAAGAGCGGGGACAGCAGTGGTCCCATCACCGGTGTGGCGGCAACTGCCCTGATCAGCGCCGGCCCGGCCGGTCCGAGGGCAGCCATGGAGCGCATGGCCCACAGCGTGCGGACGAAGGCCGGGAGGCCGGACAGGCTGCGAACGGGATGCCGGACCGCCGCGGACACGCCGAACGTGGTGGCGGAAATGGCTGCAACTCCTGCAGCCCGGTCGGGCCACCGCGCAGCCAGGTGCAACGCCAGGAAGCCTCCCATGGAATGGCCCACCAGGTTCCATCGCCGGTATCCGAGCGAATCCAGAATTTCGACGACGGCGCGCCCCATCGCCTCGACGCTGAAGTCTTCCAGCCGGACATCTGCCGTGGATTCACCCCAGCCGGGCAGGTCTATGAGCACTCGGTCAGCGTCCGGTTCCCTGGGCAGCAGCGCCCTGAACGTGGTCCAGGTCCCGGCAGCGCCGTGAAGGTAGACGACCGGTGTCCCGGACGCGGGATCCCCGCCTCCGGAACCCTGCTGAACCCGCACGGTGGCAGGACCCAACTCCGTGGGAATCATGTGTAGCCGCAATGCAGGTGCACTTGCCGGTGCGATCTCCTGCTGAAGGCCTATGGTCATCTGCTGCTCCTAATACTCTGAAGAGTGTTCGGAGCCGGCAGCGGACCGGACTGCCTGCACCGGTGAGGTCAGTCGCCCCGTTGTTCGAGCAGATTACGCTGGGCGGTGATGATCTGTTCCTCGCCGCCGACGACGAGTTTCCGCACCTCGGCAGCGATGGCTTCCGGATCTCCGCCGTATACGGTGTCCAGCATCTGGCGGTGCCACTCCACGGACCGCGACAGCGGCTCGTCCAGTGCTGTGGTCAGCCGGAACAACTCCGCGAAGGTCGGCACCTGCTGCTCCCATACCGCCAGCAGCCGGCGGTTGCCGCACGCTGTGAAAAACGCCGAATGGAATGCTGCATCTGCACTGGCAAACGCATCTGTGTCACCAGCTTCGGCCGCGGTCCGCATGTCCTCCAGGGCTGCTTCTGCCGCCTGGCGCAATCCCTCGGGGTTCTCCGCCGCGCACTGCTGCGCGGCCGCGAGCTCAAGCAACTCCCGGAGCGCGAAGAGGTCGCGGAGGTCCCGCTGGTCCAGGCCAACAACCCGATAGCTCCTGCCGGAGGCAGCGATCAGGCCTTCGCCAGACAGGATTCGCAGGGCGTCCCTCACAGGACCGCGGCTGACCCCAAAGGATTCGGCGAGGGCGGCCTCGACCAGCAGGTGCCCCGGGAGAAGGTCGCCGGTAAGTATGTCCGACCGCAGCGCTGCTACAACCTGCTCACCCAATGCCTCCGCACGGGCAACACGTCGGGTCACAGCCATGCCATTCCACCTGTCCTCTGGTTCCTGTCAGTTCAACGGTCAACAGCTTACCGTTTACCGCGGACGGATGACGGTGGTGCGGCAGCTGCGTGGCTAGTCGCCCCACACGGCGACGGGCTTGCCGAGCACGCCTTCGTCGACTTCGAGGCCGAGCCCGGGCGTCTCCGGGGGAAGGATCCCCCCATCGCGCCGGATGACGTCGAAGTTCGCGGTCTTGAGCGTCACCATGTCGTCGCAGTTGAGGACGCAGCGGAGCAGCTTTTCGGGCACGGTGGCACCCAGGTGGGCGATGCCGGCGAAGGCAATGGCGGATCCCACCGTGTCCTGGACGCTGACTGTCAGCCCGGCCGCGCGGGCAACGTCGCGCTGGCGCCGTCCGGGGGTGAGCCCGCCGGCCTTGGAGATTTTCAGCCCCAGCCCGTCCGCCACATCGTTGGAGATGGCCCAGGCAAGGTCGCTGTCATTTTGGGCGAGTTCGTCGAGGATGATCGGGTATGGGCACCGTTGCCGGAGTGACATGGTTTCGCGCCACGTGGCGCACGGCGCTTCGATGACGAAGTCGAGGCCGCGGGGGAGCATGGCCACCATCCGCATGGCGGATTCAGGCGTCATTCCGCCGTTGGCGTCGACCAGGAAGAATTCCACCGGCTGCCGGTCGGCAAGGCAGGCGGTGATGCGCTCCGCGTCAAGGGCGGGTCCGCCTTCGCTGTCAGGGGTGCCGATCTTGATGGAGTGGCCCCGGTAGCCGCGGGCGCGGTGGTCGGCCACACGCTGCCGCATTTCCTCCGGGTCCCCTGCGTGAATGGAGGAGATCATGGCCATGGGCGTTCCAGTCCCGCCGCCCAGCAGTTTCGTAGACGGGCAGGCCTGCCGATTTGCCGAAGATGTCCCAGCAGGCGATGTCCAGCGGTGTCTTTGCGTGGTTGTGTCCCACAAGCGTGGCATCCATCAGGTCATAGTTCCGGTCCACCCGGCGGGGGTCGCGGCCCAGGAGTACGGGTGCGAGTTCTGCGATGCCGGCCCGTGTCCCCCGGGCGTGGGCGGCGATGTAGGTGGCGCCGAACGGTGTGCTTTCGCCCCAGCCTGTTGTTCCGTCGTCGGCGGTGATTTTGACGATGGAAGCGTCGAAGGATTCATAGGTACGGCCTCCCGACAGGTGGTAAATGCCCCCCGAGTAGGGCAGGTCCACCTGGAAGAGTTCGATGCGTTCTATTTTCATGGTCAGATTTCCGTCTTGTTGGTATTTGCCGGGTTCGCGGATGTAGCCGCTGGCGGGAGGAGGACGAGCTTGCCCGTGTGCTTCTTGGACAGGAAGTCTTCCTGGGCCTGGGCGATGTCGGCCAGGGGATAAGTCTTGGCGACGACCGGGTGGATCTCGTTGGCCTCGATGTAGCTGATCAGGTTTTCGAAGACCCCGTCCTCCTGAAAGGTGCAGCCGAGCAGGCTCAGGTCCTTGAGGTAGATGGTGCGCAGGTCGATCCGGGCCAGGGGACCGGAGATCGCGCCGGCGATGGCGTACCGGCCGCCCGCGCGCAGCAGTTCGAGCAGCTGCCCGGCCTGGCTGCCGCCGACAATGTCGATGACGACGTCGAAGGAGTTCCGTCCCAGTTCGGCCACGAGGTCCGTTCCGCGGTCGACGGCGCGGTCCGCGCCTTCGGCCAGGACCTGGCCGGCCTTCGCGGCGGAGCAGACGGCGGTCACGGTGGCGCCGCGGCGCTTGGCCAACTGGACGGCGGCGAGTCCCACTCCGCCGGATGCTCCGGTGATGAGGACGCGTTCGGCGCCTACACCGGCGCGGTGCAGCATGTTCTCCGCTGTGGAGTAGGCGCAAGGGATTGCGGCCAGGTCCGCGTCGGACCAGTCCGAGTTGACGGCGTAGGTTTCGCGGGAGGGGGCGACGGCGAACTGGGCGAAACCGCCGTCGCATTCGCTGCCGAATGTCCAGCACTCATAGGGGCGATAGCCGACGTAGGTCCGCAACATGTTCCGGACCAGAACCCGCTCACCGATGCGTTCGCCCGGCACACCGGGGCCGACGGCGACGATGCGGCCGGCGGCATCCGCCCCCTGGATCCGGGGGAAAGTCAGCGCCTCACCCGACCACGCGGCGTCGGCATCGGTGATTTTTTCGAAACCTTCCGCTCCACCGGCGTTGGTTCCGGAATCGACTGCTTTTGAATACCAGCCAATCCGCGTGTTGATGTCGGTGTTGTTGATCCCTGCCGCCGCGACTTCGATGAGCACCTCGCCCACGCCGGGAACGGGGACAGGAACATCGGTGCGGTACTCAAGCTTCTCCAGGCCGCCATGGCCGGTGAGCAGCGCGGCGGCCATCACCTCGGGCAGTGCGGCCTGGTCCGTAGCTTTGAGGCCAGTGAGGGCCTGATCTTCAGTACGAGTGCTCACAGAACTCCTATGTTCGTCTCTGCTGATGTTGATGGAGGTTACGAATTTTGAACGTGACGTTCAATTTATGTGGCTCACTATACTTTGTCAACGGTAAACCGTTTGCAAGGTCCCGTCGCTCATCGTCTTCCGGCGAAAAGCGCCAGTCCACAAGCTTCGCCCGCCTTTTCTCGCCCCAGTACCGGAAGGCAACAATCATCGGGCTCTTCGCCCACGTCTCGCCGGCGATCATCCTGGGCTGACTCGTCGCCCAACGGCTCGCGCCCGAGACCAAGGGCCTGAGCCTGAGCCAGGCCTTCGCGCCCCTCGCCCAAGTGGCGGCGAAGTAATCGCACGACGGCGACAGAGCTACCCACCCCAAACCGGCCGGCGTTAGGATGCCGTGTGACTTTCACCCACGGATACGCGGCAAACGGCGACCTCCGCATGTACTACGAGGTCCACGGCCGGGCAGTTGGCGATAAGGCCCCGCTGCTGCTGATCCCGGGCGGGGGATCCAACATCCAGACGAACTTCGCCAGCCTCATCCCGTTCCTGGCCAGTAAGCGCCAGGTGATCGCGGTCGACGAGGAAGGCC
This sequence comes from Arthrobacter sp. NPDC056691, assembly GCF_042791415.1. Lineage (NCBI taxonomy): Bacteria > Bacillati > Actinomycetota > Actinomycetes > Micrococcales > Micrococcaceae > Arthrobacter > Arthrobacter sp. NPDC056691. Next base: position 126,354 of record NZ_JBHTXX010000002.1, on the reverse strand, counting down.
ACGGCCGTACGGCCCCGACCGGCCGGCCGCTCACCGCCGAGAACTCGGCCGGTGACGTCCTGGCGGTCCTCGACCAGCTGCGGCTGGATTCGGTGGACGTGCTTGGTTTCAGCGCCGGCGGCCACACGGCCCTCGCCCTGGCCATGCAGCATCCGGCCAGGGTCCGGCGCCTCATCGCCGCTTCCACGTTCTTCAGCCGGGACGCCGTGCCCGACGAATTCTGGGAGGGCATGAAGACGGCCACCCTGGACAGCATGCCTGCTGCCTATCAGGACGCCGACCGCACGCTCAATCCCGAGCCCGGGCACCTCGAGCGGCTGTTCGAGCTGGACCGGCAGCGCATCATCGGCTTCCCCGGCTGGTCCGAGCCGGACCTCGCCAGGATCACGGCGCCCACCCTGGTGGTCGCAGCCGACCAGGACGTGATGAGCCCCGAGCACGCCGTCCGCATGTCGCGCGCCATTCCGGAAGCCCGGCTGCTGATCGTGCCCGGCGGCCACGGCGACTACCTCGGCGAACTTGCCGCCAGCGACGGCGACCTGCAGGCCCTGCTCAGGACCCTGCCGTTCATCCTGCGCTTCCTGGACGCCTAACCTTCTGAGGCATAGGCGGGACGAACGACGGCGGGGCCTCCCGCCGTCGTCCGTCCCGTTGTCAGGGCAGCTGCCAGAATGCGCCTGTCAGGCCGCGCCCGTCGAGCAGCGACTGGTGGTGCTCGCGGCTGTGCGGTCTGCGTCCACTGTTCGGCGTGGTTCTGAATGCAGAACATGCGGATCATCGTGCAGGTGCGAACCACGTCATCCCACCATTCCCGGGCCGGCCTGGGAAACCGGACTGCGAGGTCCGACGGGGGCGGACCAGGCGCACCTCACCAGGCGTCTTCGCCGCATAGCTACGGCCGGACTGTGTGTCCGAGCTGTTGCAGGAACCGGGCGACGGCGTCCTCCGCAGTGGGCGGCGGTCCGAAGACCTCACGCTGGCGGGCGGTGTCCGCGACGTACTTACCGGTCTGGAACCAGTCGATCATGGCACTCATGTCACGGGCCAGCGGAACGGCCCGGCCGAGGATCTTCCCGGCACCGCGCAGGAGACCGGCCGGAATGGAACGGACGCTGATCCGTTCCCCGAGAAGCCGCCCGCTGATATCTGCAATTTGGTGCATGGACACCGGGCGGTCCCAGCCGATGTCGATGCGCGACCCGGGGGCCACGTCCGCGTCGACGGCAGCCGCCAGGTACCCGGCGAGGTCGGATGTCAGCACGAACGTCATGGGGACCTGGTCCGAGCCGAACCAGGTCAGCCGGCGCTTCGCGAACGGGTCGCCGCCGAACCGGGCCACCTGGTCCAGGAAGGCACCCGGACGGAGCGCCACGAACGGAACCTGCAGTTCCTCAAGCCGGTCCTCGGCCAGCCTCTTGTGCCAGAAGTGCGGCACGCCGGGCGTCTGGTCGCAGGTGAGGATGCTGGTGAGCACGAACCTGCGAACACCGGCACGGGCGGCGGCGTCGGCGAGGTTGGCATTGCCGGTGATGTCAATGTCGGCAGTGTCGCCCTTGCTGTGCCGCGTGTATCCGGCCGCCGAGGTGATGACGGCATCGGCCCCCTCCATGGCGCGGAGCACGGAATCGGGGTCCATCATGTCCCCGCGGACAACCTCCACACCGCCGTCCTGGAGCCCGGTGGCGTCCGAACCGGCCCGCACCAGGGCGCGCACCGGCTTGCCCTTGGCCTGCAGCGCGGCGACCACCTTGCCACCCAGCATGCCGGTTCCGCCCACCACAAGTACAGGACCGCTGCTGCTCATAGTTCTCTCCTTGCTTTCCGTGCGGGTGCAGGGCCGTCAGTCCCGTCCCTGCCACGTGCAAATGTCCACCACATTCCCCTCGGGGTCGATGAGGGAAACCCACGCTGGCGCGAAGCGGTCACCGAGGACGCGGCCACCGGCGGCCACGATGGCGTCGACGCGGGCCTGCGCCTGGTCATGCGGGAGCGAAACGTCCACGTGGATCCGGTTGCGCGGCGTGACAAACTCCTTGTCCTGGAACCAGGCGGGCGGACCGATCAGGTTGGGTTCGATGAGGTCCTCGTCCCCGACGGCGACGTAGCCCAGCGCCGCACGCCAGAACTCCATGACGGCGGGGCGGTCGGCGGCGTCGAACGCGAGCTGGACGTGCTGCACGGCCGATGGGTCCGCCTTCAGCCCAAGGAGCGCCGCGGCACCGGAGATCCTGCGGGCAAGCTCGAGGTCGCGGTCGCTCAGCCCCACGCCTGGCGTAATCACCTGGACGGTCACGGTGTCCGGACGCAGGTCCACCAGCGGGGCGTGGCCGAGTGCTTCGGCGGCCTCCGCCATCGCGGCAACAAACGTGGCGCCTGTGGCAAAGTCGCCTGTCTCGTAAAGGGTTTTCGCGCCCCAGAAGAGCACCCGCCATTCCGCGACGCCGTCGGCGGATGAGAACTCTGCATCGGAAATCGCTGTTGCCATGCCCCCACTATTCGGACTCCGGGGGCAGGGGTCAATGGGCGCTGTCAACCCGGCCTTCCTGTCAGCTAGTAGGCTTCCTTGGGTTGGCTTCACGCCGAAGCATTATTTGGAAATCTGTTGGGGGAAAATTTCATGAAGTACCGCTGGGCCACGTTCACTGCCGTGGTTGGAGCAATCCTGAGCCTGGCGGCAGCGCCGGCCGTGGCAGCGCCCGACCAGGAAATCTCCATCTACGGCACGCCGGTGCGGGTGGCCATTGCGGGCGACGGAACGGCCTATCTCGCCAATTACGGCCAGGGCGGAGGCGTCTTCGTGGTTCCCTCCGGTGCCACCATGTCTTCGCGGACCATCAGCACGGGCGGTCACATCACCACCGGGCTCGCGCTCGGCCCGGACGGCACGCTGTATGTGGCGACGGCGGACGACGCGGGAGATGGCGTCGTCGGGGTTATCCCGCCCGGGGCGGCCAGTGTGGCACGGACCGTTCCGGTGTCCGCCGGGCTGCATCCGCTCGCCGTGGGACCGGACGGAACGGTGTACGTCGCCAATTCCGCGGGCAACACCGTGTCCGTCATTGCGCCCAACGGCACAGCGGTGGACCGGACCGTCAAGGTAGGGGCGGGCCCGGCGGAACTAGCGGTGGCCAAGGACGGAACGGCGTTCGTGACCAATCAGACCGCCGGCACACTCTCCGTGATCCCGGCCGGGACGGACGCGGTCTCGAAGACCATCGAGCTGGTCTCAGACACCGGAACGTCGGAGCAGCCGCACGGGATCGCTGCCGGACCTGACGGAACCGTCTACGTAGCCAACATCAAGTCCAATGACATCGCCGTCATCAAACCGGGCACCGGCACCGTGGCCGACCGGATCTATGTGGAGGGCGGCCCGCAGGACGTCGCCCTCGCCCCGGGCGGCTCGCTTTATGTGACGAGCCTGCTGACCCAGAAGCTGTCCGTGATCCCACCCCACGCCAAGGCGGTGGCAGGCTCCATCCCCACCGACGGCGGCCCCGGTCACCTGGCGGTGGCCCCGGACGGTTCGGTTATCGTGGTCAGCCCCCCGGATTCACTGCCGGGCGACGGCGCGGTAGGCAGGTACTCCGCGGCGGCCTTGGCCGCGGCGTCGCAAGGTTCGACGGCGGCAACGCCGGCTGCGTCCGGGGCGCCGAAGGCGGCCGCGCCGGCCGCAACCCAGGCCACGGAAGTAGCAGTGCAACCAGCCGCAGGCTCCTCAAACGCCCTGCCCGCAGTGGCCGGCGGGGTGGGAGCGCTCGTGGTCGGCGTGGCGGTTTGGCTTCTGGTGAACGGCCGACGCCGGAAGGCCGGCCCGGCTGCCGGCGCCAGCCAGGCCGGGTAGCGGCTGTAACATCGTTCACATCCGTCGGTGAAAGGGGAGCAGTGCGCGCAACGGTCAAGGACGTCGCGCGGCATGCCGGGGTTTCACCCAAGACTGTCTCGAACGTGATGAACGGCGTGGTGCCGGTCAGCGGAGCCACCAGGCTCAAAGTGGAACAGGCCATCCTCGAACTTGACTATGTGCCCAACCTCTCCGCCCGCGGCCTGCGCAACGGCAGATCGGGAGTCATTGCCCTGGCACTGCCGGACCTGGCCACGCCGTACTCCGCTGAAATCGCGCACAACGTGGTGGAGGTGGCCCACGAACAGGGCTGGAGCGTCCAGATCGAGGAAACCGGATCCGATCCCCGGCGCGAATACGAACTGATGTCGCGCGCGCGGTCCAACCTCATCGACGGGCTGATCCTGAACCCCGTGGTGCTGGACGAGACCGCCGTCCAAGTGGGCGTCTCCCTCCCCCCGGTGGTCCTGCTGGGGGAGGTGTCCCAACAGCTGGCGGACCGGGTGTGGGTGGACAGCGTGGCGGCCGCGCGCGATATGACCCTCGCGCTGGCCCGGACGGGCCGCCGCCGTATCGCGGTGCTCGGAACAGCAGAAGGACGGCACTCGGCAGCTGCAGTTCTGCGCACCCGCGGCTACCAGGCGGCGCTCAAGGAACTCGGCATTGACCGGGATGACTCATTGCTCATCCCCTGCGAGAAGTGGACACCCGACACGGCGGCGGGCGCCATGGCCTCGTATCTGGACTCGCACCCGCTTCCGGACGCGCTGTTCTGCTTCACCGACTCCATGGCCATCGGCGCGCTCAGCGTGCTGTGGAAACGGGGAATCAGGGTCCCGGACGACGTTGCTGTGGCCGGCTTCGACGACATCGCCGACGGGCAATTTGCCGTGCCGTCGCTCACCACCGTGTCCTTCGACAAGCGCCGGGTGGCCAGCGAGGCCCTGCGCCTCCTCACCGAGCGGATGGCCGACCGTACCGGCGGGCAGCGCGTGGTCACGGTCGACTACACCATCGTGGAGCGGGACAGCACCCGCAGCTAAATGAGACCGCCACATCATCTTGTTGGCGCTAACAATTTTTCCTTGTGCCGCGTTTTACAACGATGTAATGTGAGGTCTGCGTCACACGCCAGACTTCACCGGACCCGGGATGCAGCGAACCGGAACAGCTGGCGCGGTGCCATCAGGATTACTTTCAGCGGACCCATCCAAAGGAGTGACGGGTGAAGCAGTTTGAATTTTTCGGCGGGAAACAGTTGTCCCGCAAGCAGTTGCCCGACAGGCAGGTGTCACGGCGGCAGCTGCTGGCAGGAACCGCAGCCATGGGCAGCCTGTTCGCCGCGGCCGGCCTCACGGGCTGCGGCGGAACCGCCTCGGCGGCGGCCGTGCGGGACATTGCGTTCTGGCACCTGCTGTCCGGCGGCGACGGCATCAAGATGCAGGCCATGATCAGCGCGGCGAACGGGGCCAACCCCGGCTTCAAAGTGCATCCGACCGTCCTTGCCTGGGGTCCGCCCTACTACACAAAGCTGGCAATGGCGTCGGCCGGCGGCCGGCCGCCCGAACTGGCCATCATGCACGCGAGCCGGGTGCCCGGCTACGCGCCCGGCGGACTCATTGACCCTTGGGACATGTCGCTGCTGGCGGAACACGGCGTTACGGCCGGGAGCTTCGCCCCAAGGATCTGGGACAAGAGCCAGCACAACGGCCAGGTGTTCTCCATCGCCCTGGACTCCCACCCATTCGTGATGTTCTACAACACGGACGTCGCCGGCAAGGCAGGGCTGCTGGCCGCCAACGGCCAGCTCCAGCAAGTGAGCTCCCCGCAGGACTTCCTCGGCATGGCCCGCGAGATGCAGAAAGTGACGCAGGCGCACGGACTGTCCTTCGGCTACCTCGGCAGCGGATCGCAGATGTGGCGCCTGTTCTACACGCTCTACAAGCAGCACGGCGCTGACATGGAGCTCACCCCGGGCCAGCCGATGAAGGCGGACCGGGATGCCGCGGTCGAGTCCCTGGAATTCATGGCGTCTCTGTTTGATGACACCGTCGCCGCCAAGAGCGGGGACATCGGCACGGGCATCGCCGAATTCGCCCGCGGCGGTTCGGGGATGCTGTTCAGCGGCGTCTGGGAACTACCCACCTTCAAGAAGGCGGAGCTGCCCGTCGACGCCGCCACCATCCCCACGCTCTACGGGACCCCGGCGTCGTACGCGGACTCGCACTCCTTCGTCCTCCCGCGCCAATTGAACGTCGACGACCAGAAGCGGCGCGACGTGTACAAGTTCGTCAGCGACATCCTCTATGGGTCGCTGTCCTGGGCCGAGGCCGGCCACATTCCGGCCTACCAGCCCATTGTCCAGTCGCAGGCCTACCGGGAACTCACACCCCAGATCCACTACGCCAACGCCGCCGACATCATCGCCTACGACCCCGAGGCCTGGTTCAGCGGCTCGGGCTCGGACTGGCAGACCTACTTTGCGGAAAACGTGCAGAACGTACTCCTCGGCCGCGACAAGGCGGCCGACGGCTGGGACGCCTTTGTGCGGCGCACCAACACCCTTCTTTCCCGGCCCAACCCGGTCTGAGGCCACTGAGCTTAAGCACTGAGCGACAAAGGAGTCCCCGATGAGTTCCTTAGCAACATCCCCAGACGCCGGGCAGAAGGCGCCGGCACTGACCGGCCGGCCCCGTGGAAACCAGCCCCGTGGAAACCCTTCCCAAACCGACCCGCCCCAGTCGAGTCCGCGCCGGACCCGGAACAACCTCAACGGCTGGGGCTTCGCCGCCCCGTTCCTGGCGTTCTTTTTGGTGTTCCTCGTCTGGCCGCTGCTTTACGGCCTGTACATGAGCCTCACCGGCAAGTCACTGACGGGAGCCAATGACAGCCTGATCGGCCTGGCCAACTACGCCGAAGCCCTGGCGGACGCCGACATGTGGCATTCCCTGGGCAACACCCTCTACTTCACGGTGATCAGTACCGTTCCGCTGGTGCTCGTGGCCCTCGTCATGGCAGCGCTGGTCAACGTGGGGCTGCCGGCGCAGTGGCTGTGGCGGCTGTCCTACTTTGCGCCGTACCTGCTGGCCTCCACCGTGGTGTCCCTCTTCTTCTCCTGGATGTACAACCCCCAGCTGGGCCTGATTAACGACTCCCTCGCGAAAATCGGACTGCCGAAGGTGGCCTGGCTGAACGACCCGAACGTGGCCATGTGGGCCATCGTCATCGCCACCCTCTGGTGGACGGTGGGCTTCAACTTCCTGCTGTACCTGGCCGCCATGCAGAACATCCCCGCCCAGCACTACGAGGCCGCCTCACTGGACGGGGCCGGAGCCTGGCGGCAGTTCTTCTCCATTACGCTGCCGCAGCTGACCCCGACCACCGTGATGATCGTGCTCCTGCAGATGCTGGCCTCGCTGAAGATCTTCGATCAGGTGTACCAGATGACGGCCGGCGGCCCGGCGGGATCAACCCGGCCGGTGGTGCAGTACATCTTCGAAACCGGGTTCACCGGCTACCGGCTGGGCTACTCCGCAGCCATCTCCTACATCTTCTTCGGGCTGATCGTGGCCGTCTCGGTCATGCAGTTCTTCATCACTCGCCGCAGGAGTGCATAACCATGGCAACCCAGACACTCACCCGACCCGCCCCCCGCAGTACATCAGCCTCAACGCTCCGCCGGCCCCGCAGGAAAATGACGGCCGGCAGGGCCGCCGTCCTGGCGGTCGCCGCGATCCTGGCCGTCCTTTGGCTTATTCCCTTCGCCTGGGCAACGGCCACCGCTTTCAAGAGTGAAACGGATGCCGCGGCGCCGAAAGTAAGCTGGATCCCGCCGTCGGGCTTTACCGCCGACGCCTTCATCAAGGTGTTCCAGGACGGCAACATCCCGCTGTGGACGTGGAACTCCCTCTACACCTCCGCGGCCATCACCGTGATCACGCTGGCCATCTCCGCGCTGGTGGCCTACGCCCTGTCCCGCATCGACTTCCGGGGCAAGAAGGTGCTGATGACGGTGATCATCGCCTCCATCATCATTCCGCCGCCGGTGCTGATCATCCCGCTGTTCTACCAAATGGTGGCGCTGCACATGATCGACACGTCGTGGGCCATCATCCTGCCGCAGGTCATCCACCCCGCCATGGTGTTCGTGCTCAAGAAGTTCTTCGATCAGATCCCGCGTGAACTGGAGGAAGCAGCGGTGATGGACGGCGCCAGCCGGATGCGGATCTTCACCCAGATCATCCTGCCGCTCTCACGGCCCATCCTGGCCGCCGTCGCGATCTTCGTGTTCATCGGCGCGTGGAACAACTTCCTCTGGCCCTTCATCTCCACCAACGACGGCTCCATCCTGACCCTGCCGGTGGGGCTGCAGACCATCAAGAGCGCCTACGGCATCCAGTACGCACAGAACATGGCCTCCGCGCTGCTCGCGGCGCTGCCGCTCATCCTCGTCTTCCTGTTCTTCCAGCGCCAGATCATCAAGGGCGTTGCGACGACGGGACTCGCCGGGACCTGATCCGGCACCTTCGCTTTCACCTGATTTTCAACAGATTAGAACCACAACCAAGGAGTACCCCACATGTCCCGCGCAAGGATCACCCTCGACCGCGACTTCACCATCGGGGAAGTGCCCCGCCGCCTCTTCGGCTCCTTCGTCGAGCACATGGGCCGCTGCGTCTACACCGGCATCTACGAACCCGGCCACCCTGAGGCCGACGACAACGGCTTCCGGCAGGACGTGCTCAAGCTCGTCAAGGAGCTCGGGGCCACCGTCATCCGCTACCCCGGCGGCAACTTCGTCTCCGGCTACAACTGGGAGGACGGCATCGGCCCCCGGGAAAACCGGCCCCGCCGGCTCGACGGCGCCTGGCACACCCTGGAGACCAACGCCTTCGGCCTGCACGAGTTCGTCGACTGGTCCCGGCAGGCCGGCACCGAAATCATGGAAGCCATCAACCTGGGCACCAGGGGAGTGGACGCGGCCCGCGAGATCGTGGAGTACGCCAACCACCCGGGCGGCACCTACCTGTCCGACCTGCGGGCCAGGAACGGGCACAAGGACCCGTTCAACATCAAGCTGTGGTGCCTCGGCAATGAAATGGACGGTCCCTGGCAGATCGGCCACAAAACCGCCGAGGAGTACGGCCGGCTGGCCCAGGAAGCCGCCAAGGCCATGCGGTTCGTGGACCCGGACATCGAACTGGTGGCCTGCGGCAGTTCCAACTCCGGCATGCCCACCTTCGGCGCCTGGGAGCAGACAGTGCTGACCCACGCCTACGAGGAAGTGGACTACGTCTCGCTCCACGCCTACTACCAGGAGCACGACGGCGACGTCGGCAGCTTCCTCGCCAGCGCGGTCGACACCGACTACTTCATCGAATCGGTGATCGCCACCGCCGACGCCGTCCGGGCGAAGGGCAAGCACAAGAAGCACATCAACCTGTCCTTCGACGAGTGGAACGTCTGGTACCAGCGCGGCCTGGACACCGAGGACCAGCCGCACAACGTCTCCAGGGCGGGCTGGCGCGAGCACCCCCGGGTCATCGAGGACAAGTACAACGTGACGGATGCCGTCGTCGTCGGAACGCTGCTCAACTCGCTGCTCCGCCACGGCGACCGGGTCAAGATCGCCAACCAGGCGCAGCTGGTCAACGTGATCGCCCCGATCCTTAGCGAGGAGAACGGCCCGGCCTGGCGCCAGACCATCTTCCACCCCTTCGCCCGGATGGCCGAACTGGCGAAGGGGCAGATCCTGCGCCTGTCCGTCGACTCGGACAAGTACGGGAACGCCCGGTTTGGCGACACCGACCTTGTGGACGTCAGCGCGACGTGGAACGAGGAAACCGGCCGGGTGGCGCTGTTCTTCGCGAACCGCGGCCTGGAGGAGGCGGCCGACGTCGAGGTGGCCCTGCGCGGCTTCGACGCCCGCCAGGTGCTGCGGGCCGAGGTCCTGGAAATCCCTGAAGGCGGGGACCGCTTCACCATCAACACCCAGGGCAGTCCGGACCGTGTGGGCCTCAAGCCCCTCGAAGGGGCGAAGGCCACCGGCTCCGAGCTCCGGCTGACCCTCCCGGCCCTGTCCTGGGCCGTCGTTGAGCTGGACGTGGTCAAGAACTGATCCTCCCGGGCCTGTGGAGGGCGTTATGTACATTCGTACGCAACCAGTGTACGTTTGTACATAACGCCTTCCGGAAGGATCTATTGTGGAGCAGTATTTTGCCGGTGACGGCAGGACGATGCAGGAGCGGATGCTCGCCGGGGACCTGTACATCGCCGACGATCCCAACCTCGCCGCCGACAACGCGCGCGGCATGGAGCTCGCCGACCGCTACGGCCGGACGTGGGCCACGGACCGGGAGGGCGCACAGCGGATCCTGGCCGACCTCCTTGGTGCGATCGGCGAGGACACGGACATCCGGCCGCCGCTGTTCGTGGACTACGGCAAGTACATCCGGATCGGTTCCCGGACCTTCATCAACTTCAACTTCACGGCCCTGGACGTTGCGGCCATCACCATCGGCGACGACGTGCAGATTGGCCCGAACGTCCAGCTGCTCACGCCCACCCACCCGGTGGAGCCCGGACCGCGCCGGGACAAGCTCGAAGCCGCGAAGCCCATCACCATCGGCGACAACGTCTGGATCGGCGGCGGCGCAATCATCCTGCCCGGCGTGACCGTGGGGGAGAACTCCGTGATCGGCGCCGGTGCCGTGGTGACCAGGGACGTGCCGGCGAACGTCGTGGCCGTCGGCAACCCCGCCCGCATCGTCCGCAGCCTGTGAGCGTGCGGCGCCACGACCCCAACCGCCGGCAGCGGCTCATCGAGGTGGCGCTGGACGTCATCGCCGAACATGGCGTTGCCGCCACCACCCACCGGAAAGTTGCCCAGGCCGCGGACGTGCCCCTCGGCTCGCTGACCTACCACTTCAAGGGCCTGGACGACCTGTTTGCGGCCGCCTTCACGAAGCTTGCCGACGAGACCGCGGACGGATTCGAAGCCGTCCTGTCCGGCGCCGACGGCCCGGACGCTGCGCGGGAAGCGGTGGTGGGGCTCATCACGGGGGACTTGCTGGGGGAGCGCCGGAACATCCTGCTGACCTACGAGCTCTATGCGCTGGCCGCGCGCCGGCCGGACCTGCGCCGGGTAACCGACACGTGGATGGCCAGGAGCCGTGCCGCCCTGGCACGGCACTTCGATCCCACCACAACGGTGATGCTTGACGCCCTGATCGAGGGCCTCTCCATCCACCGGGCGCTGGCCCTGAACCCCATGTCCGCCGAGACCGTTCGCGACGCCGTGAACAGAATAGTGACCCCGCAGTGAACAACTCTTCGACAACAGCGCCGTCCGCCGCCGTCGTCCTCTCCGCCCCGCCCGGCAGGAACGGCAAGGCCCGCGCCGCGGTGGCCATCCTCTTCCTCACCAACGGCGCGCTCTTCGCCAACCTGCTGCCCCGGTACCCGGCCATCATGGCGGACCTGGGCCTGAGCAACGCGCAATTCGGCCTTGCCGTGGCGGCATTCCCGCTCGGCGCGCTTCTCGCGGGACTCGCCTCCGGAGTGTTGATCCGCCGTTTCCGGTCGTCCCGGGTTGCGGTGGCGGGCACCATCCTGACCAGTGCGGGCATCCTGTGCGCGGGCATGGCGCCGTCCTGGGCGGCGCTCGCCGCGGCGCTCTTCTTCGCCGGAGCCATGGACGCCGTGACGGACGTGGCGCAGAACGCCCACGGGCTGCGCGTCCAGCGGCTGTACCAGCGCTCCATCATCAACTCCCTGCACGCGGTGTGGAGCATTGGTGCGGTGCTGGGCGGCCTGATGGGCGCCGCGGCGGCGGGCCTGAATCTTGCGCCCGGAATCCACCTCTCGATTTCTGCCGCGCTCTTCGCGGCGCTGACGCTGTGCTGCTACCGCTTCCTCCTCCCGGGACCGGAAACTGACGACGGCGGTGCTACTGCCGCTGATGCGGCGAACGGAACAACGGCGAACGCAACAGCGGCACCGGACTTCGGCCCGGCGTCGGCCGCCCGGGGAGCAGTCGCCAAGTACGGTGTCCTGGCTGCCCTGGTGCTCATCGCCACGGCAGGCGCCCTCGTGGAGGACGCCGGCAGTTCGTGGTCAGCCATCTACCTCAGCGACACCCTTGGGGCGGCCACCACCATCGCCGGCCTGGGCTTTGTGGCGCTGACCGGCGCCCAGTTCATCGGCCGCCTGCTGGGCGACCGGCTCGTTGACCGGTTTGGCCAGCGCACGGTGGCGCGGGCCGGCGGTGTGATCGCCGCCGTCGGGATGGGCACTGCCCTGGCTGTCCCCAGCATCCCCGGGACCATTCTCGGCTTCGCGGCGGCCGGCCTCGGCGTGGCAACCCTCGTGCCCGCGGCCATGCACGCAGCGGACGAGCTCCCCGGGCTGCGGCCCGGGACAGGGCTCACGATGGTGAGCTGGCTGATGCGCGTTGGCTTCCTGGTCTCGCCGCCGGTCGTGGGCGCCATCGCCGATGCCGCCAGCCTGCGCGTCGGCCTCATCGTAGTGCCGCTGGCAGGCATTCTGGTCCTGGCGCTATCTGCGGTGCTGGCCAAACGTAGGCAGTTGGTTTCCAGTCATTGAAATCGCCGGAGGCAAGGCAGGGCCGATCGAGCCACGCTTACTCAGGTGAACATGATCAACGTGGAACCGCGCTGCCGAATCATCCTGGACAACGACTGGGCAGGTGATCCGGACGGACTGATCGGGTTGGCCCATCACGCGTTGTCTCCCGCCAACCGGATCATCGCGATCACGAGCTCGCTAACCAACCCGATGTTCGGGCCGCCTGAAGGCATGGCACAGGCAGGAGCGGACCTGGCTGAGGACCTGCTTCGGGTCCTGAAGCTCCCGGAGCTGGCAACCGTCCACGCGGGCCCGGACACTTATTTCACCGGGCAACCCCGGGACAATGCGGCAGCACGGGCCATCATTGACGCCGTCAGGGCCGGCACCTCAGACGACATTCCGCTGATCCTCGTGTGTGCCGGTCCGCTGACGAATGTCGCCGACGCACTCCTCCTGGAACCGGGAATCGCCGCCTTGTTCACGCTTGCCTGGGTCGGCGGGTCCGCTGCGAACGAGGATGAATACAACTGCTACACGGATCCTGCCGCCGCCCGGTTTGTGCTGGACAATCAACAGCTCGGCGTGTGGCAGTTTCCTTTGGAAACCTACCGCCAGCTTGTCATTTCTGTTGCCGAACTCGACTATTCGCTCAAAACGGCGGGCCCGGGCGGTGCCTGGCTGTGGGAGCGGTTCAACACCGTGCAGGTCCCTGACTTCGTCAAATTCGGGCCGCTGTGGTGTCTGGGGGACAGCGCGCCTCTTGTCGTCACCGGGCTCGACGACGTCACGTGCACCTTCGAGGAAACAGACAGCCGGCCCTCCAGGAGGACCTACACGGGCGTGGACTCCAGACTGATCATCGCAGACTTTTTTGCGCGGCTGCGGCTGCACAACTAAGCGCACGCCCGGCGCCGTCGTCCTCCCGAACCTGACGTGATGGCGGGATTCGAACCCGCGTCAACGGTTTTGCAGACCGCTCCCTGGCCTCTCGGGCACACCACGTACCGGTAGCCTAGGCAAAGCCCGGGCAAGGTGTCCTCTGTGTGTAGAACTCGGTCGTTACGTTGCGGCTGACTACGCCGGAGCTGGACGGAACTACGCGGCCTGGTAGCCCGCCAGGTCCAGCGTGTACACCACCAGCTGGACCTTCGGGGCAGGCCGCGGCCGTTCCCGTTCCGGCCGCCGGACAAAGCCGAAGCGCCGGTAGAGCTGCTGCGACCGCTCGTTCTCCGCCCCGGTGTCGAGCACCAGGCCGCCGGCGCCGGTGGCCTGCGCGAGGTTTGCCGACTCGGCGAGCAGCCTCCAGCCGATGCCCGAGCGGCGGGCCTGCGGCAGCACCGCCAGCAGCCGCAGCTCCATCTCGCCGTCGAGTGCCTGGCGTGCCAGGGGTGAACCAAAAGGCAACAGGCTCGCGGTACCCACCAGGCCGCCGTCGGCCGCGTCCTCGGCGACCAGAAGCACACCCTCCCTGGCACGGGCCGCGGCGTTGAGCAGCAGTTCGAGGCGCTCGGAATCAGGCGCCGTGGCGCCCGGGAGGTGGTGCCCGAAGCCCTCATAGGTCACGCGGCCCACGGCGTCGAGTTCTGATTCCGCAGCCTCGCGGATCCGGTACTGTGTTGCCGTTCCTGACAGTGTCACGCGTGCACTCCTTTGACGTTGAGGGGCTGGCCGCAGGCCTGCATCACAGGCTAAACGCGCCGCGCGAGCGGCTCCCACACCAGCGACATACCCCGACGTTCTTCGTCACCCAGGGCACGCATTTCGGGCTGTTTTGTTACGCCCCGCTTCGGGCCGTGAAGCTGCGTTTCCATGCGCGTCAGTTCGTTGCGGCCCGGGTTGGGAAGCGGGCCGCAAGGTGCTTGATTGGGTCTACACGCTTCGAAAGGACTCGCCATGACGGAACTCTCAGACCTCAGCCCGCGCCGGATCCGCAACGTGCTGGGCCACTTCGCAACGGGCCTGACCGTGATCACCGCGGCCACCGAGAACGGCCCTGCCGGGTTCACCTGCCAGTCCTTCGCGTCCCTCTCGCTGGAACCGGCGCTGGTGACCTTCAGCCCCGCACGGACCTCCAGCACCTGGCCGCTGCTGCGCGCGGCGGGCCGCTTCACCATCAACATCCTTCCCGCAGACCACCAGCACCTGGCGGCCCAGTTCGCGCGGTCCGGTGCGGACAAGTTCGCGGGCGTCGACCACTCGCCGTCGCCCCTCGGCAACCCCGTCCTCGACGGCGCCATGGCCTGGGTGGACTGCGAATTGCACCAGGAGTACGACGGCGGTGACCACACCATTGTGGTGGCCGCGGTTCATGCGCTGAGCGCCCGTTCCGAGGTCGATCCCCTCCTCTTCTTCAAGGGCGACTACGTCTCCGTGCAGGCGCGGGCCAAGATCCTGGAGGGCGTCGCATGACACGGGGCGGCGTGGCGAGGGTGAAGGCCACGTCCCGGCGGCGTGGCCGCCGGTCCGCGCAGCCGGAAACCAGCGACGACGTCTGGCAGCCCGCGGAGGACTGGGAAGCCATCACGGTGGGGGCCACGGTTGAAGTCACTCTTCCCGCCGGGCACTCCTACACTGGCCGGGTCGACTCAAAGACGCCGGACTCCGACCTGGTGTGGGTCATCGATTCCGGCGGCCAGGGGCGCCAGATGTACGGCAACCGCGACGGCGTGCGCCTCCGCCCGGCACCGGGGAGGCGGGCATGAGCGTCCTTCTGCTGTCCGCGGCCTTCGTTGCCCTCCTCGCGGCGGGCGGCGTGTGGGCGGCGTTGCCGCTGCTGACCGGTGCGGCTGACGCTTTCCACGGGGCTGAAGCGGACCGGGCCGCAAACCTGGATCCCCCTTCCGCAGACGCCGCCTTCAACGTTTACCCCTACGGCTGGAAGCCGTAGGGGTTTTCGCTTTCAAACTGCCGGTCACGCTAGCTAGCCTTCACCGCTCCGGCGATCCGGCCGTCAACCAGCACCGCCAGCAGACCACCATCCAGCAGACCACCATCCAGCAGGCCACCAGCCAGCAGGCCACCATCCCGTAGGCCACCATCCAGCCGGACGCCGCCGGGCAGTACATCTGCCAGCAGCTCGCCGGTTCCAAGGGTGGTGAACGCAACCCCGTGCCGTGCCGCGGGTTCCCGTGCCTGCGACGGTCCTGCCGCCAAGGCGGCCTGCAGCGAACCCAGCGTCACCGCCGCCGCGACCTCCCTCGGGTGGACGCTCCCGTACGAGGTCCCGCGGTCCAGGGCCACGAAGGCAGGTTCGCCGTCCTCCAGGCCGCGCCGCTGCAGCTCGGTGTGCGCCTCGGCCACGGTGCACGAGACGGGCAGAATGTGCACGCCCGCGGCAGGAAAGGGCAGCAGGCTCCCTGCGGTGCCCTCCTCGGCCGAGGGCTTGAGGAAGCCCGCGGATGTCAGCCAGCCGTCGTCGAAATACGTGGAGAGGTAGTTGCGCCCGGAATCGGGAATGATCACCACGATCGTGTGGGTCTCGTCCAGTTCTTCAGCCAGCCGCAGGGCTGCGGCCAGCGCAGTGCCGGCCGTGCCGCCGATGAGCAGGCCCTCTTCGCGGGCGGCCTTCCGGGCGGTCAGGATGGACTCCCTGTCGCTGACCCGCACGTAGCGGTCCACCAGGGAGGTATCGAACGCCTGGGGCCAGACGTCCTCGACTGAATCGGGATGGACGGCGTGACCGGCCCCTTCGACGTACTTGGCGGCCCCGTCGCCGCCGCCGTACGCGGAGTGGTCGGGGTCGGCGGCCACCACCTGGACCGATCCGCCGCTTGCCTGTTTGAGGAACCGGCCCGTCCCGGTGATGGTCCCGCCGGTGCCCACGCTGGCCACCAAATGGGTGACCGCGCCATTGGTGTCGCGCCAGATCTCCGGGCCCGTCGATTCCACGTGGGCGCCGGGGTTGGCCGGGTTGTCGTACTGCTGCGCCAGCCACGCGCCCGGGGTGGCCTCGGCGAACCGGGCCGCGCGGTTGGCCAGGTGGTCCGGGTGGCTGCGCGGAACGAAGTCCGCCACGAGATGCACCTCTGCGCCGTAGGCTCGCAGGAGCCGGATCTTCTCGGCAGCGGTGGCCGCAGGGGCGAACACCACCGCGCGGTAGCCGAGGTGGGCTGCCACGAGGCTCAGGCCGATCCCGGTATTGCCGCTGGTGCCTTCAACCACGGTGCCGCCCGGCGCGAGCAGGCCGTCCCGCTCCGCCGCACGGATCATGGACAGCGCGGCGCGGTCCTTGACACTGCCGCCGATGTTCTGGAACTCCAGCTTGGCGTAGATGCGCGGGCGCAGCCCGTCACTCAGCCGGGTGAGCCTGACCAGCGGGGTGTTGCCGATGGCGTCCAGCACCGACTCGTAGATTGTCATGGCTGGAACGGTAGGCCGCCGGGCATCCGGCCGCAAAAGGCCTTAAGCCGTGTTGCCAAGCGTGTCTCTCCATGAGCTTTGATGTCGGTTTTCCGGATGTTTGGGTCAAATTACGACGGCGGCCGGGCGGGTTCCGTCACCGGCGTTCACGGGGGTTCACCCTCCGACCCGCGATGCAGGGGCGGCCGCCGGCCAGCCGTAGAGTCCGGCCCATGGGGCGGCGCGGAGCAACAGACACGGATACATCAGCACGCGCCGGCCTGTGGTTGTGCCTCGGCGCCGGCTTCATCACCCTCCTTGACCAGTCGGTCTTTGTCCTCGCCGTTCCGGCGATGACCGCCGGGCTGGATGCGGACGCTGCGCAGGTGCAGTGGATCCTGGCCAGCTACTCGCTGGCGTTCGGAGTGGCGCTGGTTCCGGCGGGACGGCTCGGCGACGTCCTGGGCAGGAGGGCGCTCTTCATCGCGGGCATAACGGTGTTTGGCGCCTTCAGCCTGGTGGGCGGACTGGCCTCCGACCCGGCTCTGGTGATCGCTGCCCGGCTGCTCCAGGGGCTCGGCGCCGGCACCCTGAATCCGCAGGTCCTGGGTCTCCTCCAGGACCTGTTTTCCGGAACCCGACGGGCCAAGGCACTGGGCTACTACGCCGCCGCCGGGGGCTTCGCCGCCGTGTGCGGCCCCCTTGCCGGCGGCCTGGTCCTGTCCGCGGCCGGGGACTCTGCCGGGTGGCGGGTGCTCTTCCTCATCAACGTCCCGCTGGTGGTGCTCCTGGTGCCGCTGGCGTTCCGGTTTCTGCCGGCACGCCCCGGCCGGGACCGCCACCCCGGCTCCGCGTCCATCGACGGGGTAGGCGCCCTGCTGCTGGGTGCCGTGGTGGTGGCCTTCCTCGTCCCCACGGTCTACGGCACGCCGGAGTCGTCCCCGGCCTGGCTGGCCGCAGGAGCAACGGTGCTCCTGGGTTTTGCGGGCTGGGAGCTGCTGTATCACCGGCGCGGGCGGACGCCATTGCTCAGCGCAGGGCTGGTCCGTTCCGGGGGCTACGTGCTGGGCACGGTGGTGGCGCTGTGCCAGTTCGGCGTGGGCGCTGCGATGTCCGCGGTCATGGCTTTCTACTTTCTGTCCGGAAGCGGCCTCGCCCCGCTCGCCGCGGCAGGCATCCTGGCACCCCAGGCCGCCGGCATGCTGCTGGCCTCCGGGTCCAGCTGGCGGTTCGTCGCCAGGTTCGGCCGGGCCGGCATCGTCTTCGCACTGGCCGCCAGCCTCGCCACCCTCGTCGCCAAGGATGCTGCGGTGCAGCACCTGGACCACTCGGCCGCGGCGCTGGCTGTTGCCGGGGTGGGCCTGGTCCAGGGAGCGGCGACGGGCCTCGTGGTGGCGCCCAACCAGGCCCTGACGCTGGGGCATGCGCCGGCCGGGACCGCCGGGGTGGCCGCCGGCTTCTACCAGCTGAGCCAACGGTTCTCGGCGGCGCTGTGTTCGGCCGCCGTGGCCGGTCTGTTCCTGCACGCAGGATCCGGTTTAGGCAGTGCTGCCGGGTCCGTGGCCGCGGGCAACGGCTACCGCGGCGCCTTCCATGACGGCATCATCCTGTGTTCGGCCCTGACCGCCGTTGCCATCGCCGCCGGCAGCCTCGACTGGATCCGGACCGCGGTGGTGCGCCGCCGGAACGGCAACGCCGCCCGCCCCGCTGTAGCGGAACGGACGGCGTCGGCGGAACGGACGGCGGCAGCGGAAGGGACGGCGCCGGCCGACCAAGCCTTGGCGGACTCTCGCTAGACGGCCGCCGGCTGGGCCGGCTCGTCGATTTCCACCGTCGGCCCGGTGGCGGGGACCCCGGCGTCGCGCAGTGCCGGGAACCCGCCGTCGACATGCACGGCACGGGAGTAGCCGAGCAGCTTGAGTTTCTCGGCCACGGGACGCGAGCCGTTGACCGAACCGCAGAAGACGACGATCTGCTGGTCCGTTCCGGTCACGCCGGTGAGGCGGGCGGGGGACTCCGGCCCAAAGTCCTGTGCCACGTTCTCGCGGTCCACCACGACAGCCGCCGGAACGCTGCCTGTGCTGGCCCTGCCCTTGTCGCTGCGGACGTCGATCAGGAGGGCCCCCGCGCCGATAAGCCGTGCGGCCTCATCGGCGCTGACCAGCTGCGGATCAAGAGTGGTGTTTTCGGTGCTCATTGGTGCTCCTTCGAATGTTGGTTAATGATGGGAAGGGTGTCAGGAGAGTCCCCAGGCCTGCGCGAGCAGCTCCTGGGACCGGACCCGGTCAGCCTGGTGGTGGGTGATGGTGGTAACCAGGAGCTCGTTGGCTCCGGTGGCGCGCTGCAGGGTGCGCAGCCCCTCCGCCACCTGCACGGGGTCGCCCACGAAGCGGGTGTCCAGCCTGTCCTGGATGAGGTCCGCTTCGGCCGGCTCCAGCTCCGGCCGGCGTTCGGCATCCCCGGGCGCCGGGTACGGAATGGCGCCGCGGCCGGTCCTGATGCTGTGGACCCAGTCCGCGTACCCGGCTGCGATGGTCCTGGCCCGGGACTCGGTCTCAGCCACCACGACATCGGCGGACACCGCTACGTACGGCTCAGCCAAGGTGGCGGACGGTTTGAAATGCGACCGGTATTCGCCGACGGACTCCAGGACCGCGGCCGGGGCCACATGATAGTTCGCCCCGAAGGGCAGGCCGAGCTTTCCGGCGAGCCGGGCACTGGGTCCGGCGCTGGACCCGTGGATCCAGAACCCGGGAGCGTTGCCCTGCGCCGGGTGGACGGTGACTTCCGTGCCCTGCGCTGCGCGGTATTCGCCGGCGAAGAACGCGATGATGTCCTGGACGTCGTTTTCGAAGTTGTCCGCATCACCGGCCACCCGCCCCAGCAGATCGGCCTGGACCTGGAAGCGCTCGGGGAACTTCCTGCCGAACAGCGGCCGCGGGGCCGGGATCACCAGGCCGTCCACCACGCGGTTCCCCGAAGGGCCGGAGGAGGCCGGCGAAGGGGCCAGCGGAGCGGGAGCCCCGGCCTCTTCGGCCGGCACCTTGGGCACCCCGGACCTGCCAAAGCCGAGGTCCACGCGCCCCGGGTACAGGGCGGACAGTGTCCCGATGTTTTCGGCGATCTGCACCGGCCGGTAGTTACCCAGGATTGTGGCCGCCGTTCCCACCCGGATGCTGCTCGTCGCCGCGGCAATGAGGGCGGACAGGACGTGCGGGGCGGAGCCGGCAACGCCCGGACTCAAGTGGTGTTCGGCCAGCCAATAGCGGCTGTACCCCAGCGCCTCTGCCGAGACGGCCAGCGCAATGCTGTTCCGCAGGGCGTCTGCGGCAGTCTGGCCGGCGGAGACGGGGCTGAGATCAAGGACCGAGAGGGGAACCGCGGAAGGCTTGGGCATGGCAGAACACTACGGAGCGTCCGGCGCTGGCCAAACTCCTCCGTCACCGTCCTCAATGTCCGGAAACCGGGGGTAACCGGAGCCCAAAATCCGTCACAAATGAAGGCTGCGCATGACGGAATGCACCGCTGCTTGACGCGGTATTTCCCGAATTGACACCACGAGACCGGCGGTTTGGAAAAGTCCGGCCAGCCCTCCTAGATTCAACGTCTAGGTCCAGAGTCAGCACGCCAAGGACCGGCTCGTGCTGCGGCAACCCTCAGGCATTTGATGGCGGGGTGCTCCGGAAACAGACCTGGCCGCATTGCGGCAAGTGAATGTCGAGACGGCCGTCCGCGGCCCCTAAAAAGAGGGAACCATGCCTTCATTACCCACACCCAAAAACCGTTCCGCCGTGCTCGGCATCGAGCTCGACGGGGACGGCGCGCACCCGGCAGCCTGGCGGTTCGCCGCGCACGAGCCCAACGCCCTGCTGACCGGCAGCCGCATCCGGGAAACCGTGCAGGCAGCGGACGTCGCCGGCTTCCACCTCGCCACCTTCCACGACTCGCGGACCATGGACACCGAAGCCGCCGGGATCGCGGGACGGATCGACGCGGTGCAGCGTGCGGCCTTTGCCTCGCCCGTGACGCGGTCGATCGGCCTGGTGCCCGAGGCGGGCGTGGTCTACACGGAGCCCTTCCACGTGGCCACCCAGCTGGCGAGCCTGGACTATTCCTCCCGCGGCCGGGCAGGGTGGCTGGTCAGCGCAGAGAACACGCCGCAGGAAGCACGTTCGGTAGGCCGCGACGTCCTTCCCGCCGGGGAAGCCGGCGCGGAGGCGGCGGACGTCGTCGAAAGCGCCCGGCGGCTGTGGGATTCGTGGGAAGACGACGCCGTGATCCGGGACGAGGCCACCGGCCGGTTCCTCGACGCGGGCAAGCTGCACTATGCGGATTTCGAGGGAAGCCAGTTTTCCGTGAAGGGCCCGTCCATCATTCCGCGCCCCTTCCAGGGGCAGCTGCCGGTCTTTGCCCCGGCGGCCCTCCTGCCCACCGTCGAAGCCGACGTGGCGCTGGTTACCGCGGCCACGCCGGAGGAGCTGGCGCCGGCAGCCGAGGCTGCAAGGAACGCCGGCGCCCCGCGCACACTCCTGGAACTGGACGTGGTCCTCGACGCCCGTGGCCAGCGGGCAGCCGACCGGCTGGCCGAACTGGAAGCGCACGAGCCATGGCAGGGCGGCGCCCGCTACGTGGGAGACGCGGCCGGGCTGGTGGAGCTCCTCGCCGAGCTGTTCCAGCAGGGCGACGGGGTCCGGATCAGCCCCGCGGTGCTGGACACCGACCTTCCGGAGCTGGCCGCCCTGGTGCTCCCGGAACTTCGGCGCAGCGGCCTGCTGTCCAGCCCCCTCCCGGGCAGCACTCTGCGTGAATCCTTCGGCCTGCCCCGTCCCGCCAACCGCTACGCCGCCGCCGCGGCCCTCTAGAGAGGCCAGACCCATGAGCACCCCGTCGCGCACTGCCGGCAACGGCCAGATCCAGTTCGGCGTCTTCTTCCAGGGCGTCAACCACACCACAGTCTGGCGTGATCCAGAGAGCGGATCCCAGACCGACTTCGAATCTTTCCGCCGGGTGGCACAGACCGCAGAACGCGGCCTCTTCACGGCCTTCTTCCTGGGCGAAGGGCTGCGGCTCCGCGAACACCTGGGCCGGATCCACGAGCTCGACGTCGCGGGCCGGCCGGACGCGCAGACGGCCCTCGCGGCCCTGGCTGCAGTGACCACCAACATCGGACTCGTGGCCACGCAGAACACCACCTACAACGATCCCGCCGACCTGGCCCACCGGCTGTCCAGCCTGGACCTTCTCTCGGGCGGCCGGGCGGCGTGGAACATCGTGACCACGGACAACGCCTGGACCGGTGCCAACTTCCGGCGCGGCGGGTTCCTGGCTCACGAGGACCGCTACATCCGGGCCGAAGCATTCGTCCAGACCGCCAAAGCGATCTGGGATTCCTGGGCTGACGGCGCAATCGCCGGGTCCCGGGGCTCCCGCAGATGGCTGGCCGAGGACGGCATCACCTCCGTCCGCCGCAAGGACGCGAGTTTCGACGTCGAAATCACCGGCCGCCTCCCGCGCTCCGGCCAGCACCACCCGGTCCTGTTCCAGGCCGGCGACTCCCCGGACGGGCGCGACTTCGCGGTCCGCAACGCCGACGTCATCTTCTCCCGGCACGCCGGGCTGGAGGAGGCCAAGAAGTTCCGGGAGGACATTGTGGCCCGGACGCTAAAGGCAGGCCGGCCGGCGGATGACGTCAAGATCTTCCCGGGACAGGAGTTCATCCTGGCACCCACCGCCAAGGAAGCGGAGGAAAAGCACCAGTGGGTCCGCGAACGGCAGGTGGGTCCGCAGACCGCCATTGCGTTCCTGGAGCAGTTCTGGGGCCGCACCCTCAGCGAATACGACCCCGACGGCCCGCTTCCCGGCGTCGACCCCGTCGTAGACGTCACCGACCCCACCCGGGGCAACGCGTTCCATGGAAAGAACGCCCGGGAGCTTGCCGCGGAGTGGCGGGCCGAGGCGAAGGAGAAGGGGCAGTCCATCAGGCAGTTCGTCTCCGGCCGCGCCCAGCTCAACGGCCGGGGCCTGGTCGGTTCCTACGACGACGTCGCCGACCTGCTGGCCGAATACGCCCATTCCGGTGCCGTGGACGGTTTCAACATCACGCCCTGGATCGTCCCCTCCGGACTCGACGACATCGTCAACGAGCTTGTCCCCAGGCTGCAGGACCGAGGGGTCTACCGGACCGAATACGGGGGCACCACGCTCCGCGAAAACCTGGGGCTCCGCGCCCCGCTGTCACACCGCAGCGGCTCCCTGGCATCGGTGGGCACCAACGAAAACGAGGAAGTCGCATGACCACCCGAAACATCAACGCTGCTTCCACCCGTCCTGAACCGGCCAAGGCACGGCGGATCGGCAGGACAGCGGCCGCCGGTGCGCTGCTGGGAACCGTTACGCTGCTGCTCGCCGCGTGCGGCGGAACGTCCGACGCCGGATCCCAGCCGGGTGCCAGCGGCACCCCTGTCCGGGGCGGCAACCTCAATTTCGCGGTTTCCGTGGACCGCGGGTGCATCGATCCGCAGCAGGTGGGCAACAACGACGCGATCGCCGTCGCCCGCCAGACGGTGGCGTCGCTGACCTCCCAGGACCCGGACACCGGCGAGATCGTGCCGTGGCTGGCCGAGAAGTTTGAGGCGAACAAGGACGCCACGAGCTTCACGTTCACGCTCCGGAGCGGGGCCACCTTCGCCGACGGGACACCCATTGACGCCCAGTCGGTCAAGACCAACTTCGAGGCGATCAAGGCCCTCGGCGCCAAAGCCACCTTGGGTTCCACGTACCTCAGCGACGTCAGCGGCATCACGGTCAAGGATCCGAAGACCGTGGTGGTGGATTTCGCGAAGCCGAACGCCCAGTTCCTGCAGGCCACCTCCACCTTCACCCTCGGGCTGCTCTCCCCGGCGTCGGCGAAACTCAGCACGGCCGACCGGTGCGCCGGCAAATTCGACGGATCGGGCCCGTTCACCGTGAAGAGCTACACGGTGGACAAGGAAGCAGTCCTGGAGCGCCGGGCAGGATATGCGTGGCCGGCCTCCACGAACAGCAACAAGGGTGAGGCCTACCTGGACACCGTCACCTTCAAGATCATCCCGGAAGCAGGCAACCGGACCGGCAGCCTGCAGTCCGGGCAGATCGATGCCACAGCGGCCATCTCCGCTGCGGACACCAAGCTCTTTGACGGCAACGGCTTCTGGAAGGAGACCAGGGCGAACCCAGGCGTGGTCTACAACCTGTACTCCAACGAGTCCACGCCGAAGCTCAAGGAGACGGCGGTGCGCCAGGCGATTTCCAGGGCCATCAACCGCGAGGAAATCACCAAGACGCTGCTGACCGAGGCAGACCAGCCCGCCAAGGGAGTGCTGTCCCACACCACCCCGTTCTTCAAGGACTTCAGCGATCTGCTGAAGTTCGATCCCGACGGCGCCAAGAAGCTCCTGGACGACGCCGGATGGAAGCCCGGAGCGGACGGCATCCGCGCCAAGAACGGCCAGAAGCTCTCCTTCTCGGTCACCTACTGGCAGTCGCCGAAGGAAGTCCTGGAACTCGTGCAGCAGCAGCTCAAGGCGGTGGGCATCGACCTTCAGCTGAAGTTCACCACCATCGCTGACGTCACGGCAGCCCAGGCGAACAAGGACTACGACTTCTCCTACGGCAACCTGACCCGCAGCGATCCGGATGTCCTGCGGACCGTCTTCGGCGCCAACACGGCCCGCGGCGGCAGCAACCTCCGCTCTGCTTTGCCGGTGGACACCACCCTTGGCGAGCAGGCAGCCGCACTGGACAAGGGCGCACGGCAGAAGCTCGTGGACCAGGCCCAGGAGACACTCATCAAGGACGCGCACTCCATCCCGCTGTACGAGCTCTCCACCACGATCTCCGCCAGCGGGAAGGTGCACGACCTGAAGTTCGAGGCCTCCAGCCGCCTGGACTTCTACGACGCCTGGCTGGCCAAGTAGTGTTCCGCTACATCGGGCAACGTCTCTTGCAGGGTGCCTTTGTTCTCTGGGCGGCCTACACCGTCTCCTTCTTCATCCTTTACCTGCTCCCGGGCGACGCCGTCAGCATCATGGCCAGCGGGGACGAACAGAATTCCGTGGACCCTGCGCTCGTGGCGAAGCTCCGCAGCGAATACGGGCTGGACCGGCCGCTACACGAGCAGTACCTCATCGCCCTGGGCAAGGCCCTGCAGCTCGACTTCGGCATCTCCATCAAGAACGGCGTGGCTGCCACCCAGTCCGTGGCCGAGGTCCTGCCGGAAACCATCAAACTGGCCGCCGCGGGATTCGCCCTGGCCGTACTGCTCGGCAGCGCCCTGGCCACCGCGGCCACCTTCAGCCGGAACCCCTGGGTGCGGCAGGCCCTCGGCTCGCTGCCCCCGCTCGGGATCGCCGTGCCGACGTTCTGGATCGGGCTGCTGCTCCTGCAGCTGTTCTCCTTCCGGCTCCGGATGTTTCCGGCGATCGGTAACGACGGCGCCGCCAGCATCGTCCTGCCGGCACTCACCCTGGCGATCCCGACGGCGGCCGTCATCGCCCAGCTGCTGTCCCGCAGCCTGCGCCAGACCCTCGGCGAGCCGTACATCGAGCAGGTCCGGGCCAAGGGTGCCAGCGAAGCACTCATCAACTTCGGGCACGCCCTCCGCAACGCGGCCATCCCCACCCTGACGATGCTTGGAATCCTGGTGGGGAACCTGCTGGCCGGTGCCGTGGTCAGTGAAACCGTATTTTCGCGCGCCGGCATCGGCCGGCTCACGGTCACGGCGGTCAACAGCCGGGACATTCCCGTGGTGCAGACGCTCGTTGTCCTCGCGGCCGCCATCTTCGTGGTCACCAGCCTCGTGGTGGACCTGATCTACCCTCTCGTGGACCCCCGCATCAACGTCGGCAAGACGGCCAAGGCCTAGGAGGCACCATGTCACAGCAGCTCTTGTCGGAGACCGACACGGATTCCCACACAGCCCGGGCAGGAGACGCAGCCGCCCGTCCGCCGCGCGCAGCGGGTGGAATTGACGCCGCCGCGGCCGCTGAACCGGCCCGTCAGCCGGGCAGGGGAGCGACGGGGCAGGGCCCGGGTCTCCGTTTCCTGAACCGGGCGGCCCGGGGCATCGTCAGCAGCCCGGGCCTGTTCCTCGCCGTCCTGGTGCTGGCTACCACACTGCTCTGGGCCGCCGTCCCGGGCGCCTTCACCCCGTGGCCGCCGGACACCGGGGTCCCTGCGGACCGGCTGCTGCCGCCGTCGCCCACGCACTGGTTCGGCACGGACAGCCTGGGCCGTGACCTGTTCTCCCGTGTGGTGCACGGCTCGGCGACGTCGCTGGCCGCCACTGCCGTCGCCGTGGCCGTTGGCCTCGTGGCCGGTTCGGCCCTTGGGCTGCTGGCCGGGTTTGTGCGCGGCTGGGTTGATGACGCCATCATGCGCCTCATGGATGTCCTGCTCGCCATTCCGAGCCTCCTGCTGTCCCTGGCCCTGATCACGGTGCTGGGCTTCGGCACGGTCAATATCGCCATCGCGGTAGGCGTGGCCAGCGTGGCCAACTTCGCCCGCATCATGAGGTCCGAATCGCTGCGCGTGGGAACGGCGGTGTACGTCGAGGCGGCACGGTCCTCCGGCGTGCGCTGGCACACCATCCTGCTCCGCCATGTGCTGCCCAACGCGGCCGGGCCGGTGCTCGCACTGTCCGCGCTGGAGTTCGGCGCGGCCGTGCTGTCCATCTCGTCGCTCAGCTTCCTGGGCTTCGGCGCCCCGCCGCCCGCCTCGGAATGGGGTTCCCTTGTGGCCGGAGGCCGCGACTACCTCGTGGCCGCGTGGTGGCTGGTGACCCTGCCAGGCGTGGTGATTGCCGCCGTCGTGCTTTCCACCAACCGCATCTCCCACGCTTTCCAGACAAGGACCAGCCGATGACCGCCAATACAGATGCAGCTGCCGGACCGCCACTGCTGACGGTGGAGGAACTGAACGTTTCCTACCTGGTGGACGGCGAACCGCAGCCCGCCGTGCTCGGGGTCAGCTTCCAGGTCAATGCGGGCGAGGTGGTGGCCATTGTGGGTGAATCCGGATCGGGCAAGACCACCACCGCGCACTCCATCATCAACCTTCTGCCGGGCAACGCCCACCGCGATTCCGGGACGGTACTGTTCGACGGCGCCGACCTCACCCGATTGACGCGCAAGGAATGGCAGAACGTGCGGGGCAAGGAGATCGGCCTGATTCCGCAGGACCCCACGGCGTCGCTGGACCCGCTGCAGCGCGTGGGGGAGCAGGTGGCCGAGTCGCAGACCATCCACCGGATCCAGCCCAGGAAGGCTGCCCGCGAAGCCGCCGTCCGGCTGCTCGAGGAGAGCGGGATCAGCGACGCCGCGGCGCGCGCCTGGCAGTACCCGCACCAGTTCTCCGGCGGAATGCGGCAGCGGGTCCTCATCGCCGCCGCGCTCGCCGCCAGGCCACGGCTGGTCATAGCCGACGAGCCCACCAGCGCCCTCGACGTGACGGTCCAGCGGCAGATCCTGGACAACATCGCCGCCCTGACCGCGGAGCGTGGAACTGCCGTGCTGCTCATTACGCACGACCTCGGCGTGGCAGCGGACCGGGCGGACCGGATCATCGTAATGCGGCACGGGGTCATCGTGGAGCAAGGCCCCACGGCGTCCGTGCTGGCCAACCCGCAGGACGAGTACACCCGCGCTCTGATCGCGGCAGCACCTGGATTGAGCCCGCGGCGGCTGAGGCCGGCTGGTGCTTCGACTGCCGGCGGCGCCCCTTCAGCTTGGGGCGCCCCTCCTGCCGGCGGCCCAGCTCCTGCGGGCGGTGCCCCGGAGTCCCGGCCCCTGGTGGAGGCCGCCGGACTGCGGAAGGTGTTCGGCTTGCCGCGTGCTGCGGGCAGCGCCCGGACTGTCACCGCCGTCGACGATGTTTCCTTTGACATCCGTAAAGGCGAGACTCTGGCACTGGTTGGTGAGTCGGGGTCCGGCAAGAGCACGGTAGCCAGGCTGCTGCTGCGCCTCGAGAAGCCCAGCGCCGGCTCCGTGCTCTTCGACGGGACGGACCTGGCCAGTGCGAGGGGCGAGAACCTCAGGCTGTTGCGCCGCCGGTTCCAGGTGGTGTTTCAGAGCCCCTTCGCTTCGCTGGACCCGCGCTTCAGCGTGGCGGACAGCATCGGTGAGCCGCTCCGCGCCTACGGCGACGGAAGCCCGGGCGAGCAGCGCGGGCGGATCGCGGAGCTCCTCGAGGCCGTGCAGCTGCCTGCGGCCTTCGCGCAGCGGCGCCCTGCGGAGCTGTCGGGCGGGCAGCGCCAGCGCGTGGCCATCGCGCGTGCCCTGGCCCTGCGGCCGGACCTTGTGGTCCTGGACGAGGCGGTGTCGGCCCTGGACGTTTCGGTGCAGGCACAGATCCTGGATCTCCTCGCCGGGCTGCAGGAACGGGACGGACTGAGCTACCTCTTCATTTCCCATGACCTCGCCGTGGTCCAGCAGATCTCGGACCGGGTGGCCGTGATGCGGGCAGGCAAGCTCGTGGAGCTCGGGGCCACCGCGGAGATCCTGGGCAATCCCGCGCACGAGTACACACGGCAGCTGATCAGTGCCATTCCGGGCAGGCAGGCGCTGGCCGTCTGACGGCAGGACTTCCGGGCCCGGGTTGTGGCCTACCGGCCCCAGTTTTCGAGCCGCTCCCTTCTGCGGTGACCGGCCTGCTCAACGAGTTCTATCATCCAGGGCCGGTGCCCCTGGTGGAACGTCATCCCTTCAGGCAGTCCCCGGACGGAAGGGACGGAATCGGCGATGTCGAAGGTGATGCGGCCGCCGCCCAGGGGAGCGTTGGTGATATGCAGGTCCCCGAACGACGGAGGAAGAACCGGGTCCATCCAGACGCCGCCCGCTGAAACAACAGGGTCATACCGCATCAGGCTCGTCACCAGCTGGATCGGCGCGGTGGCCGCCCAGGCCTGCGGCGAGCACGCCGTCGGGTACGGGACTGGGGCGGCGAGCTGCTCCCGGCTGAAACCGCAGAACAGCTCCGGGAGCCGTCCCTCGGAGTACTCGGCCGCATCCATCATGCCGGTGGCGATCCGCTGCGCCTCATCGACGAATCCATAGCGGAGGAGCCCGGCCGCGACGATGGCGTTGTCATGCGGCCAGACCGATCCGTTGTGGTAGCTGGCAGGGTTGTAGGCGCCCATGTCGCTGGCCAGGGTACGCACGCCCCAGCCGCTGAACATCTCCGGCGACATCAGGTGTTCGGCCACCTGAGGTGCCTTGTCCTGGTCGATGAGCCCCTGGAGCAGGCAGTGCCCCATGTTCGAAGCGCACGCGTCCACCTGCCGCTTCTTGCCGTCCAGGGCGATGGCGTAGTACCCGCGTTCAGGGATCCAGAACTGCTCGTTGAACTGTTTCTTCAGCCGGGCCGCACGGTCGGTGAGTTCGTTCCCGTAAGCCGTGTCCCCGGCGTCGTACGCCAGCCAGGCGCGCGAAAGGTAGGCGACGTAGACATAGGCCTGGACCTCGCACAGTGCGATCGGCGGCTCGGCCAGCCTGCCGTTGGCGAAGTTGATCCCGTCCCAGGAATCCTTCCAGCCCTGGTTGATGAGCCCCTGGTCGTTGAGGCGCTCGTATTCGACGAAGCCGTCGCCGTCCCTGTCCCCGTACTTCGTGATCCACTCGAGGGCGCGGTCTGCATGGGGCAGCAGGGCGGCGATCGTGTCCGCGGCGAAACCCCAGCGGCTGACCGCCCCGAGCACCATCAGGAACAGGGGCGTGGCGTCGACGCTGCCGTAGTAGTTGGACTTGCCGCCCAGCGACAGGCCGCTGGAGACGTCGAGCCGGACCTCGTGGAGGATCTTGCCCGGCTCCTCCTCGGTCATGGGATCCACCACGGATCCCTGGCGGTCCGCCAGAGTCTGCAGCGTGCCCAAAGCCAGCGACGGGTCCACCGGCATCGCCATCACCGAAGCCCACAGCGAGTCCCTGCCGAACAGGGTCATGAACCAGGGCGCCCCCGCGGCCACCACGACGCGCTCAGGATGGTCCGGGTCCTCGATCCGAAGGGCGCCCAGGTCGTCGTAGCTGCGGCGCAAGGTCCGTTCTACCGACCGGTTGCCCATCTGCAGGACCGGAATCTTGGCCACCCACTCCCGCCGCCGGAGGTCCCGGGGGGACAAGCCGTCCCCCTCGGAATGGACGAAAGCCATCGCCGAATCGGATCCCTCGGCGCTGGGCAGCACCGTCAGGACTGTGCTCCAGTGTCCGTGCGCCGGAACCGTTGCCCGGTACATGACCGCGTCGGCCGAAATGTCCGCGCCGGGGGCCTGGACCACCACGCCCTTCCGGACGTCCTGCCACGCCGCACGAATGGTGAGCGTACCGCCGTCGACCTGCCGTTTTTCGTCCCAGCGTCGCAGGATCCGCGCCTCTTTCACCTCGAAGAGGTCCGCGAAGTCCGCCCCGACCTTCAGCGCGATGACACAGTCGACCGGCTCGAGGGAGAAGTTCCGGACGGTGACCTGCTCCTGGATGCCGGCGCCCACTTCCCGCAGGCGCTCCACGATCAGCGGACTGTCGGCGTAGCCGTCCGAGCGGGGAACCCGCCCCACAAACAGTGCCCGGTACGGCTCCTTCGTCTCGGCCGCCAGCGGCTCCAGCGCCAGGCCGTCAACCGTCAGGCGCCAGCCCGAGAGGATGCGGGCGTCCTGCACAAAGAGGCCATGCGGATGCTCTGCACTGATGTCCCCGTTCGGCAAGGAAATGCAGAAGGACGACCCCTCCACCAAGGTGACTGTCCCGGCCCCCAACGGGCCCGCCGCCGTATCAGCATTCCATCCAGCCATCGGGGCCACCTCCGGGCAACTAGCAACAGCGCAACTGGCAACAGCGTGCAGTTCGACGCTACGCTTGCTTGCCCTGCCTAGCTAGGGCCGGACCCGGTTCTTCGCGCTAGGGGGTTGGACTACGACGCCGGGTGCAGAATTACGCCGGGATCGCCCCGGATTCCGGCTGGACGCCCCACGTCATCTTCCGGATCGTTTCGCGCTGCAAACCGCTGAGGGCGGCGAGCTCATAGTCGTCCAGAACTCCCCGCCGTCGTGCTGTTGCCAGGAGGTTCAGGCGGCGGTCTTCCAGCGTGGACTTGGACTCTTCAAGGTCAGCCAGCTCCGACTTGAGCCGGCGGATCTCGGCCAGGTGGTGCTCAGCCGGCAGGCCCGACGGGATCAGGTCGTCGGCCGACAGGCCCACGGTGCGGACCGCCCAGCGGGAGAGCGCCGCGGCTTCGGCGAGTCGGGTGACCTTCATTCCGTCGCAGAGCGCCTGGGCGACCTGCTGGTTCAGCCGGACGGAGAGGGCGCGCATGCTGGTGGCATTGAAGGAAATCCGCTGCCGGCTGTCCCGGAGCAGTTTGCGCGTCTTTTCCGCTTGGACGGCGGTCTTGTCGGGTTTCGCCGCCCCCCGGTAGCGGTAGTAGCCCTCCGGGCCGTCGTCGCGGTGCAGAACAGCCAAGCGCACTCCTCGGTTCGGAATTACATCGGACGGCGCCGCGGCGGCGCTGCCAAGCGGCACCCGCCGAGCGGGCCTGACTTACCTAGAAGGCTAGGCAAAAGGGACGGAGGGGCGGAAATACCTATAGTGCGTGGAGCCATAACCAAAAAGTTTGGCCGGTGTTCTTTTGCAGGACGTTCGACGGCGGTCCATAAGAGACGCTTATCCGTCCACGCAGATTAGGTCTTATCCATACCGGCCGGGATTCCCTAGTGTCGAAGGAACGAGTATCGCTCCGTCCTGACTCCCTAGGAAGAGACCATGTCTGAATTTGAACCTGCATCGCGAGTGTCCCGCATCAAGTCTTCTGCCAGCGTGGCCGCAGCTGCCCGCGTTCGTGAACTCAAGGCAGAAGGGCGCCGGATCCTGGACCTTACGGTCGGTGAGCCGGACTTCGATACCCCCGAGCACATCAAGGCCGCAGCGGTTGAGGCCATCAGCAAGGGCGAGACGAAGTACACCTCGGTCACCGGAACGCCGGCGCTGCAGAAGGCCATCCTCCAGACCATCGAGCTGCGCTCCGGCGTTCACTACACCCCGGCAGAGATCACCATTGGCGGCGGTGCCAAGCAGGTCATCTTCACCGCGTTCATGGCTTCCCTGGATGCCGGCGACGAGGTTGTGGTGCCCGCGCCGTACTGGGTCTCCTACCCGGACATGGTGCTCGCGAACGAGGGCACGCCGGTGGTTGTCACCTGCGGCGAGGAGTCGGGCTTCAAGCTGACCCCCGAAACCCTGGCCGGGGCGCTCAACGAGCGGACCAAGTGGCTAATCCTCAACACCCCGTCGAACCCCACTGGCGCCGTGTACTCCCGGGCCGAACTCCGGGCCCTGGCGGATGTCCTCGCCAACTTCCCGCAGGTCTACGTCCTGACGGACGAGATCTACGACCAGATCTACTTCGGCTCCGGCCGCATCTCGAGCCTGGTAGAAGTTGCGCCGGAGCTGAAGGACCGTGTTCTCGCCGTCAATGGTGTTTCGAAGGCCTACGCCATGACCGGTTGGCGGCTGGGCTACGCAGCCGGACCCGCACCGCTCATCGCAGCGATCAACAAGCTCCAGTCGCAGATCTCCTCCTGCCCGTCCTCCGTGAGCCAGGCCGCCAGCGCCGCCGCGCTCACCGGCGACCAGACCTTTGTCCGGGAGAGCGTCGAGGTTTACCGCAGCCGTCGCGACGCGGCGGTAGCCGCGCTGAACGCCGTCGACGGCCTTTCATGCGCGACGCCGGAGGGCGCCTTCTACGCGTACGTTAACTGCGGCGGTGCCATCGGCAAGACCACCCCGGAGGGGAAAGTCATCGCCAACGACGAGGACTTCACGCTTTACCTTCTCGAGGCAGCCTCCGTCGCCGTCATCCAGGGATCGGCCTACGGCCTGGGTCCGTACTTCCGCATCTCCTACGCCACCAGCCTCGACGTCATTGAAGAGTCCATCGCAGCCATCGACAAGGCCGTCCGGGCCCTCAGCTAAACCCCTACCCACCCGGCGCCCAGCTAACTCCCACCAAATGAAGGAAAATTCCGTGATCCACGTCAAGACCAACATCGAACGACCCGACGCCGACGCCGTAGCCCGTCTGGCAAAGTTCTCGTCCGCCACGATCCACGAGGCACAGGGCCGCAAGGGCGCACTGAGCTCCAAGATCAAGCCGATCGACCGCAGCATGTCCTTCTGCGGCCCGGCCACCACCGTCCGCTGTGCCCCGCGGGACAACCTCATGCTGCAGGTGGCCATCCACTACGCCGAGGCCGGGGATGTTGTCCTGGTGGCGGCAGGGGAGTACGAGGAAGCCGGCACCTTCGGCGACGTCCTCGGCAACGCCATGAAGGCCAAGGGCCTGGCGGGCATGGTGACGGACTCCGGCGTCCGCGACACCCAGGACCTCATCGAACTGGGGCTGCCCGTCTTCTCCGGAAGCGTGTCCATCAAGGGCACCGTTAAGGAGACCATCGGCCCCATCAACCACCCGGTGGTCTTTGGCGACGAGATCATCTACCCCGGCGACGTCCTGCGCGGCGACGCCGACGGTGTTGTTGTTGTCCGCAAGGACGAGATCGAGGAAGTCATCCGCCTCTCGCAGGAGCGTGACGACGCCGAGCGCGAACTCATCGAGCTCTACAAGGCGGGTGGAACCACCATCGACCTGTGCAACCTCACTGACGTGCTGAAGGCCAAGGGCCTGCTGGTCGAACACGCGTAGTCGCTTATTGGTAGTCACCTAATTTATATGGCGACTGCGGCCATCACCGCACGCCGGCGATCACCTCAGGCGGGGCAGTACTACTGTCCCGCCTGAGGCCTGTTAATGCTGCAGCGCTCTGCCCCCCGCACTTTGCTCCGGGGACGCGGCATGCCAGCCCCAGCCCGCCCGCTACGGCGCTGGGCCGAGCCGTTCGGACTGGAGCGTTTCGCGCGCCCTGGTCCCTGGCAGCGGCGGTGCGGTGGAGCGGTAGGTGTGGCCGGTTGGGGTGGTGATTCCGATGGTGTGTCGTGGGCCGGGTCGGGGTTTTGCTTTCCAGCCGGGGAGTTCTTTGGTGTGGTTGCAGGCTTCGCAGAGTCCGGCGCCGTTGGCCAGGGATGTTGGGCCGTCGTCGTGCCAGGGGATGATGTGGTCGTGGTGGCGGATGGGTGCGTCGCAGTAGGGTGTGCGGCAGGTGTTGTCGCGGATTTGGATGAAGCGGCGCAGCGGTGGCGGGAAGAGCCGTCGCCGTGAGTCCATCGCCACGAGGTCGCCGGTTTCCGGGGCGGTATAGAGCCGGCGCAGCCAGATCTTCAGTTCCTGCACGGCTTTCTGGCCTGCGTCCTTTTGGCCGGTGGCTGGGTCGGGCGTGTTTGAGCTGCCGGCCCGAGGTTCTTGTCCCTGCACCTGTCGGTGTTCTGGTGTTTGTTCCTGTGCCTTTTCCTGATTGAGGAGCTCCCGTGCCCACGGGGCGGGGACGACGCCGTAGCCGGTGAGGCGTGCGGGTTCGCTGTCGCCTTGGAGGAGGGTGCGGTCGGTCATGACGAGGCTGATGTCGATGCCGGTGATGCCGCCGGGCGTGCCGGTGGTCCATTCGACGAGGGTGTCGGCCTTGATCTGCCCGAGGCTGCGGGGGTCGCCGGCGGACTTAAGTGTGTCGGCGTGCCGGGTCAGGGCCGCATATGCGGCGACGCCCTGGTGGGCGGGCAGCAGCGCTGTCAGGTAGGTCATGCAGTCCGGAGCGGGGCGCAGGCTCACAGACCGCTCCGACGCGGCGTGGCTGGCCCGCTGCGTGACCGAGCGGGAGTCCCGCCGGGTGGAGGCGGCCTTGACCGCGGCGATGACGCCGCGGGTCCCGACGCCGTTGAAGGTCCCGGTATCGGCGGCGAGCTCCTCGTCCACGGCGGCCCGGTCTTCCACGGTGAGGCAGGCTGTTTCCTTGACGAAGTGCATGGCGCGTTCTTCGTTGAGCTGGCCGGTGTCCAGGGCGGCCAGGGCGTGGGGCATCTCGGTCACCAGGGCCTTGCCCATGCCCAGCAGCCGGCCGCCGCGGTGCGGGGACTCGCCCCGGGCCAGGGCGATCTGCTCCGCCACCCCAAGGTTCTGTTCTTTGGGCCGTTTCTTGCCCAGGTCCTCCGCAGACACGGCGCTGCTGTCAGCCTGTGTCCCGCGTTCGGCTTGTTCCTCGCGGTGCCTGACCTCGAAAGTGACGGCAAGCCGGGCCTGCTGACCAGTGGCCCAGCATTTGAATTTTTCCAGCGCCTGGGTCTGGTCGATCAGGCCGGGACCGTCGGCGGTGAGGTCGGCCGTCAAGATGACCTCTGCCGCCGCGAGCCTTGTGTCGAGACTCAGCCGAGGCGCATCAGCGACGGAGGGCGCGCCGCCGGCGAACACCGCGTCGTAAAACAGTGCCTCGGGAAACGGATCCACCGGAAAGGATTCCGGATACTCGGTGTCGAGGCCATCGTCGTAGGGAGCCCCGTCCTCCAGGAACCCGTCAGCCCGGAATCCGTCGTCCGCGAACTCATCGAACGGAAAAGCCTCGTCAGAGAACCAACCGTCTGGAATCGCGACGAGGGGAAGGGCCGTGTCTGTAAAAAGGGCGCCGGGAACCGCGACAGCACGCAGGTCGTCGCCGTGCGGCGCCGCTCCTGTCACTGCCGAATTCCCGCTACCGTCCATGAACACAGTCTGCCAAGGGGGTACGACATTAAAGAGCCCGTCGGGCACCAGACGCGGGCGTGATCCAAAAATTTTTTTGATTCCACCCGCGAACGGAATCTGGGTAGCAGCTCGCGGCGTTCTCAGCCGTCAGAACGCCCTGATCTGCTACGCAGTTGGGAGAACGGACCCGGGAAACAGCCTGGCAGAAAGCCCAAGCCGCGGCAGCGCCGCCGTCGTACGGGGTTTCAGCCCCATGGGGCGGGGAAAGTAGGTGACAGCTCGCGGCGTTCTCAGCCCTGGGAACGCCCTGATCTGCGATCCAGTTGGGAGGCCGGCGGGTAAGTGCCGTCAGACGCGATGCGGGACCGCGTAGGCCGGGGCGCCGAAGACGGCGTCCTCCAGATACCAGACCGTCGAACCACCGCCGCTGACCGGCATGATGCTCCCCTCGAAAACGAAGATCGGAGCTGCGGACCGGTCCTCCGGCCGCCAGAAACCGTTGGTGGGGCAGTGGGACCCGGTTTTCGCCATAAGTCCCAGAGCCGGGTCGGTAGTTCTCCTGATGGTGCTGAGCTTTTTCATGGCAGGCTCCCCGTTGATTCTGATTGTGGAAAGTGCTTTTCCGCAATTTCTTGGCTTGCTGCCAATATTAGAATCCCGGGGGAGTGGTTACTAAGACAAATGATGAGTGCCCTAATAAGCGGAACCTATGAACCCCTAGCGGCCATACTTATTGCTGAGCATTTCCTGGAGCATTTCCTTCAGCACGAGGAGTACAGCCGACGCCGCCTCCGAGAGAGGATCGTGGTCGGGCGTGCACAGCGCGATCTTGCACTGTAGTGCAGGATCGACGATCCGCAGGACGTGGAAGTCCTCCTCATGGAACAGGGCGTCAGCAGCAGACTTGGGCAGGATGGTGGCCCCAAGGTCGGCACGCAGCAGCCGGGTCAGTGAGGGCACCGACTCCACCTCGCCCACGAGCTGGAGCTTCAGGCCCTTGCTGTCGAAGCCGGCCTCGACCGTCTGGCGAAGGGTATGGATCTTCTCGGGAAGGAAGAGCCCGAGGCGGGCCACCTCCTCCAGCGTGATCTCGCCCTTTCCGGCGTCCACATCCGTTCTGGCGGCGTTGACCACGAGGTGCAGGTCCTCGACGATCATCGTGGTGAAAAGGACGCCGCGGATGGGGCCGGGCTCGTAGATGAGGGCCATGTCCAGCCGGCCGTTCTTGATGGCTTCACTCAGGACACCGCCGTAGATTTCCGTGACGTGCAGGACGATGTCCGGGTACCGCCGGGCTACTTCGCTGATGATCTGCGGGGTCAGGCTCGAGGCCATGCTGTAGGGCGCGATGGCGATGGACACCCGGCCGGACGGCGCGGCCCCGGACTTGGCAACGTCCTGCCGGGCCTGTGCGACGAGCCGCAGGATGGACTGGGCGTGCCGGTACAGCGTGTGCCCGGCCGCCGTGGGCTGCACGCCCTGTTTGCTGCGGATCAGCAGGCGCTGCTTGAGTTCAGTTTCCAGCGCCGAAACCTGCTGGCTCAGGGCCGGCTGGGCCACATGCAGAGCCGCCGCAGCCTTGGTGATGCTCC
This sequence comes from Arthrobacter sp. NPDC056691, assembly GCF_042791415.1. Classification (NCBI taxonomy): domain Bacteria; kingdom Bacillati; phylum Actinomycetota; class Actinomycetes; order Micrococcales; family Micrococcaceae; genus Arthrobacter; species Arthrobacter sp. NPDC056691. The sequence continues at coordinate 89,346 of NZ_JBHTXX010000002.1, read as the reverse complement.
CCGAGTCCACGATCTGTACGAAGTACGCAAGTTTCCTGGTGTCCACGGCGCCCTCTCTCTTTGCGGCGTCCTGAACCCACAGAAGGTCATAACGGGTGGCTATGAAGGGATACGCAATAGGTCTTTGTGTGATCCACATCGCTGACACTAGGTTGAACCCAGAACGCTATTTCACTAGGCGTACATTCTATCCCCTCCGGTGACATGCAAATTCCTGATGGGGGCAGATGCATTTTGCATGTTATTCGCTTTTACCGAACTCGCCGGTTTCTTTTACATTCCGGAAATAAATGCTCCATATCTTCAAAGCAACGAGGGCGGACCGCCAAAGGCCGAACCCTCCTCAGTGGAAAGGAGGCGGTCATGGACTCCACTTCGGCGGCGGTCATAACCAGCACCTATCCCGTGACACCGATTACGTCTTTGTGTGAGCCAAATCCCGGTGTCAGACTTTTTTCCAGAAGCCGGTTGCCCGGCGGCGCCGAACCGGGAACCTGCACAGGGCCAGTTCGGACACACTTCATCACCAGCGCAGCTGATCCCATTGCCCATGCGGGCCGGGCCGCAGCTATCCACCCCAGGAAGGCAGATAATGGGACTCACAGTTGATCTCGTCGCAGATCTCGGAGAAGGCTTCGGCGCCTACTCGATGGGCGACGACGCTGCCCTGCTCGAGGTGGTTTCCAGTGCCAATATCGCCTGCGGCTTCCACGCCGGTGACCCGGACATCATGCACGCCACGGTCGCTGAATGTGTCCGCCGCGGGGTCAGCATTGGGGCGCACCCGAGCTTCCCGGACCTGCGTGGGTTTGGCCGGCGCGCCATGGACCTGACGGAGGACGAGGTCCGCAACGACGTCCTCTACCAGTTCGGCGCGCTCAGCGCCTTCGCCGCGTACCACGGCACCGGCGTCGCCCACATTGCGCCGCATGGCCGCCTCGGCAACCTCGTCGCCACCCGCCCCGACTACGCAGCAGCCGTGGCCGACGCCGCCGCACGCCTCAACCCCGGGCTTATCGTCCTGGCACAGGACGGCGAACTGGCCTCCGCTGCCGCCGAACGGCAGCTCCCGGTGGGCATCGTTGGCATCGCCGACCGAGCCTACGAAGCCGACGGCACATTGGTGCCCCGCGGCCGCCCCGGCGCAGTGATCCACGATCCCGCCGCCATCGTGGAGCGCACGGTCCGCATGGTGTGTGAAGGGCTCATCGAGACCGTCGCCGGCACGGACCTGCCGATTGTTGCCGATACCGTTCTCCTGCACGGGGACACCCCCGGTGCGGTGCAGCTGGCCCGCCAGGTCCGCGCCGAACTCGAGAACGCCGGCGTGACCATCGCCCCTCTCGCCCAGGTACTGGCCGCCAAAGTGAAGGTCGCCTGACATGGCTGCCAACCCAAATCCAACCCCCGTTGAGATCTTCGAGTCCGGGGATTCGGCCCTGCGGGTCGTCGCCTCCTCCGCTGACACGGAGGCCAACTGGAGCACCGTCCATTCCCTCGCGCAGTGGCTTGAGACTGCAGGGGCCGACGGCGTACACGGCGCAGTGCCGACGTACGACTCGCTGCTCGTGGAATTTGACCCCGGTGTCACCTCCGCGCGCCAGGTCCGGGCATTTGTCCTCCTCGGCCTGCGCCAGCTTGAGCACGTCGGCGCACCCGCCCGCACGCCCCGCGAGTTCAGCGTCCCGGTGGTTTACGGCGGCGAGTACGGCCCGGACCTGGAGCGCGTTGCCGAGCACGAGCAGCTCTCCGTGGAGGAGATCATCGCGCTCCACACTGCCAAGTCCTACGTCATCCGTTGTTTGGGTGCCCCGGCGGGTTCACCCATGATGGACGGCCCCGACTTTCCGCTCCCTGTTCCGCGGCTGAAGGACCCCCGGCTGTCCGTTCCGGCGGGTGCCGTGGCCGTCGCCGGCCGGCAGGCAGTCATCGCCCCCGCGGTGGCCCCCGGCGGATGGTGCGTCATCGGCCAGACTCCGCTGACCGTCCTTGACGCCGCCAGTGAACCGCTGGTCCCCTACCTGCCCGGCGACCGCCTGAAGTTCCGTCAGATCCAGCCGGAAGAGTTCGCAGACTACGCGGGACGGAAACTGGAGGCAGCACGATGAGCGGGTCACTGATCATCCAGCAGCCCGGAAACTCCGTGGTCACGGACCTGGGCCGCTTCCGTGGACCCCGGTTCGGGCTCCCCGTCAACGGGGCGCTGGACCAGTTCTCGGCACGGGCGGCGAACATCCTCGCGGCCAACGCCGACAACGCCCCGCTGCTGGAAATCACAGCACTCGACTTCCGGATGCAGGCCACCACGGACCTCCTCATCGCGGTCACCGGCGCACCGCTGACCCTCACGGTCGGCGGCCGCGAATGCCCGCAGTGGGAACCGGTGTCTGTCCGTGCAGGGGAGACTGTGGCGGTACGCCGCATCACCGGCGGCCTCCGCGCCTACCTGGCGGTCCACGGTTCGGTGGAGGCGCCGGCGCTGCTGGGAAGCTGTGCCCCCGATACGGTCATCGGCTTTGGCCTTCGGCTCTCCGAAGGCACTGAGCTGAAGACCTCCACGAGCGTCGGACCCATCCGGCAGCCATACTTTGACCTTCCGCTGTTCCGGCTGGGGCTGACCCGGCCGGAGTTCAGCAGCCGGGCGGTCATTGACGTCACGGACGGTCCGGACGTTGAAGAATTCGGCGAGACAGCGGAGCTGCTGTACAACACCGAATACACCGTCAGCGCCCGGAGCAACCACATCGGGCTGCGCCTCGGCGGGGCGCTTCCCGAACGCCAGTCGTCAGCCGAAGTGCTGTCGCGCGGCGTTCCGGTGGGAGCCATCGAGGTTCCCTCCAGGGAAGAGCTGCTGGTGCTGCACCGGGGACGCGGAGTCACCGCCGGGTACCCCGTTCTGGCAGTGGTCACCAGCCGTTCGCTCGACACCCTCGCCCAGGCACGGCCCGGGCACACCGTCACCTTCCGCAAGACCACCGTCCCCGAAGCCACAGCAAAGCATCGGGCCGCATTACGGGAACTGGAAAACCTCCGTTCCCGAGTCAGCACCGTCTTCGCCCTCCTTGGCATCGGCAAAGAGCCCGGCTGGCCGGAACTCGTACCGGCAGCCGGCAGCTAAGGATTACCGATGACCTCCCCTCGAACTAAGTCCAAGTTAGGAATGAAAATGTCTACACCAACGCGTGCGAGTGCACCGCAGCACGACCGCCTCGATGCGAGGCAGACCCGGAAAGTCGTCACCGCCGGGTGCGTCGGAATCTTTGTGGAGCTTTACGACAACGGCATTTTCGCCTTCATGGCCGGAACGCTGGCGCTCGTGTTCCTGGCTCCCGGGAACCCGGACAACGCCCTGCTGTTTGTCTTCGCCGGCTACGCCGTGTCCTTCTTCGTCCGCCCCCTGGGCGCCGTTGTCTGCGGCATCCTGGGCGACAAGATCGGGCGCCAGAAACTACTGGTCTTCGTCATCCTGCTGATCAGCATCGCCACCGCCGGCATCGGGCTCCTGCCCACGTACGCGGCCATCGGCATCGCAGCCCCCGTGCTGCTGGTGCTGCTCCGCCTGCTGCAGGGCTTCTCCGTCGGCGGCGAGGCTGCCGGCGCCATGACCTTCCTCGCCGAGCACGCCCCCGAAGGCAAGCGCGGCATCATCACCTCCTACGCCCAGATCGCCTCCTTCGCGGCTCTCCTCACCGGCACCCTGGTTGCGTTCTCCATGTCGCCTTGGCTCACGCAGGCAGCGATCGACGGCGGCGGCTTCGGCTCGTTCGCATGGCGCATCCCGTTCCTGGTTGCCATCCCCATGGGCGTCATCGGCTGGTACATCCGCAAGGCCATCGCGGACACCCCCAACTTCGTGAAGCTGAAGGAGGAGGGCGGCCTGTCCAAGAACCCCCTCAAGGAAGCCTTCGCCTCCGCCGAACACCGCCGCGCTATGCTCCTGGCCCTGTTCATCCCGCTCATGAACGGCTCCGGCTACTACGTCCTGTTCTCCTACATGCCGACGTTCCTCAAGGGCAAGCAGCTCAACTTCACCATCGGTGAGGCACTCCTCGTCACCGCCTGCAGCCTCGTGGTCATCTGCATCGCCATCCCGTTCATGGGCGCACTCTCCGACCGCATCGGCCGCAAGAAGGTCATCGCCGGCTCGGCAATCGCCATGGCTGTCCTCGGCATCCCTTCCTACGCCCTGATCGCCACCGGCAACATGGCCCTGGCCATCCTGGGCGCCTGCCTCATGGCCGTCGTCTTCGCCGGACATACCGCGGTGATCCACATCCTGATCGTGGAACTGTTCCCCACCCGCGTCCGGTACTCGGCCTACGGCCTGGGCTACAACATCTCCTCGGCACTCTTCGGCGGCACCGCCCCGCTGCTGATGACCTGGCTGATCTCGTCCACCGGCAACATCTACATGCCTGCTTTCTACGCGGTCATCACCGCGCTGGGCACGCTGGCGGCCGTCAGCACCGTCAAGGACCGCGCACACCTTCCGCTGCGCGACGCCTAACACTTACCACTGCACTAACCAGGAGACTTACATGCCGTTTTCAGACTACTCAACCGCCCTCGTCACCGGCGCCTCAACCGGGATGGGTGCCGCGATCGCCGAGCGCCTCACCAAGCGGGGGCTCACCGTTCACGCCGTGGCCCGCAACGAGGAACGCCTGAAGGACCTGGCCGACAAGACCGGCGCCATTCCCCACATCGTCGACCTGACCGACACCGCGGCCCTCACAGCCGCCGTCGGACACCTCGAAGTCGACGTCCTGGTGAACTGTGCCGGCGTCTCCCGGCCCGGCAATATCCTGGACTCCTCGGAGAACGACATCGACGAACTCATTGACGTCAACCTCCGCGGCCTGCTGCAGCTCACCCGGCTGGTCCTGCCGGGCATGGTGGAACGCGACCGCGGCCATGTCATCAACATCAGCTCCATCGCCGGCCTGTACAACTTCTACGGCCACACGGTCTACCACGCCACCAAGGCGGCCGTGCACCAGATCTCGCGCCAGCTGCGCAACGACACCGTGGGCAAGCGCATCCGCGTCACCGAGATCTGCCCCGGACGCGTCGAGACCGAGATCTTCGGCCGCAACATGGGCGGCACGCCCGAGGCCATGGAAGAGGCGTGGCAGACGTACTACGAGGGCTACGAATCCCTGACCACCGACGACATCGTCAACGCCATGGATTACGCCATCGAAACACCGCGCCACGTGAATGTTGGCATGCTGGAACTCATGCCCACGTTCCAGGTCCCCGGCGGGCTCACGTTCGACCGGCGCCAGGCCTAAGCTGCCAACGGTGGGGCCGGCCCAAGGCCGGCCCCACCCTGTCCACCCCAGATCCACAGAATCGATAGGTTTCCGATGCAACCAGTACGCACCGTCAGCTTCCCCGACCGGCAACTGCTCGCCGATCTCGCACCACTTCCTGAGGGCCTGCGGGGCGTGGTCTGGGACATGAAATCGGATCCCGAGGACGCGACGCTGGGAGAGATCGACGGCGTCATCCTCCCGTACATCAACGCCGGCGCGGTTCTGGGATCGCTCGCCCAGGTGGACGAACTGAAGTTCGTCCAGACGCAGTCCACCGGATACGACGGCGTGATTGAGGCCGCCGGTCCGGCGGCCGGCGTCGCGACCGCCTCAGGCGTGCATGCGGCGGCGACGGCGGAACTGGCGGTGGGTTTGATCCTCGCCAAACTGCGCGGAATCGACCAGGCCGTCCGCGACCAGCAGTACGGCCTCTGGCGGCCGGAGCGGCGCCTGTCCCTTGCGGACCGCCGCGTGCTCCTGGTGGGCGTCGGCGGGATCGGGCACGAAATTGCCCGCCGCCTGGAGCCCTTCGAGGTCACGGTCACCCGGGTGGGAAGCACGGCGCGGACCGACGAGCACGGAGAGGTCCACGCCTCCGCGGACCTGGCCACGCTTGCCGCAACGCACGACGTCCTGGTCACGGTGCTGCCGCTGAACGACCACACCCACCACCTGATCGGCGAGGAAGTCCTCGCGGCCCTGCCCGACGGCGCCCTCGTGGTGAACGTGGGACGCGGCCCGGTGGTGGACACGGCAGCGCTGACCAAGGAAGTCCTGTCCGGCCGCCTGCAGTGCGCCCTCGACGTCATCGATCCGGAACCGCTGCCGCAGGACCACCCGCTGTGGGCAGCGCCCAACGCCCTCATCACGCCCCACGTGGGCGGCAACACGTCGGCCTTCGAGCCGCGGATCCTGAAACTCCTGCGGCGGCAGCTCGAAGCCCTGGCCGCGGGAGAAGCCCCCGCCAACCTCGTGCAGCAGGGTCCTTTCTAGGCAGAGCCCTTCTAGGACGCAGCCACCTCTACAACAAGCGCGAACGTACACTTGGGCCCCGCGCAGGGCCGCAAATGGGGCCACAAGTGTACGTTCGCGCCAAAAGCACGTCCGGCCAGGTGAACGGCCCAGGCGGACGCCAAGGAACCACCATTTAGCGCACTGCGCAGACCGCGGCGAAGGAGCTGCTTCTTTTCATGACTTCACTTTTTGATTTGACCGGGCGGGTTGCCCTGGTGACGGGTTCGAGCCGGGGGATTGGTAACGCGTTGGCGCGGGGGCTGGCTGATGCGGGTGCGACGGTGGTGTTGAACGGTGTGAATGCGGAGCGGTTGAAGGCGGCTGAGGCTGCGATGGCCGCGGATTATGCGCCGGGGCGGGTGCATAGTGTGGTGTTTGATGTCACGGATGACGCTGCGGCTGCGGCGGGTGTTGCCTGGGTGGAGGAGCAGGTGGGCCCGCTGGAGGTGCTGGTGAACAATGCCGGGATTCAGCACCGGGTGCCGATGCTGGAGTTGGATGTGGCGGATTGGGAGCGGGTGATCTCGACGGATCTGACCAGTGCGTTCCTGGTGGGTCGGGCGGCGGCCCGGCACATGATTCCGCGGGGGCACGGGAAGATCATTAACATCTGTTCGGTGCAGACGGATCTGGCCCGGCCCACGATCGCCCCGTATGTGGCGGCGAAGGGCGGGTTGCGGAACCTGACCCGGGCGATGACTGCTGAGTGGGCGGGTTCGGGGTTGCAGATTAACGGGATCGCGCCGGGGTATATCCATACCGAGATGACGCAGAACCTGGTTGATGATGAGGCGTTTAATGCCTGGATTCTGGGCCGGACGCCGGCGGCGCGGTGGGGGACGGTGCAGGATCTGGCGGGCCCGGCGGTGTGGCTGGCCTCGGCGGGGTCTGATTTTGTGAACGGGCAGACAATCTTTATCGACGGCGGAATGACGGTGGTGGTCTGATGACACACGCAGCAGCAACAGAAACAGAAACAGCAGAAACAGCAGCAGAAACAGAAGCGGCGGCAACGGTGCTGCCGGTGTCGGGTCCGGCGGTGGTGGCGCATGGCAAGGGGGATTTGCGGGTCGATGAGGTCCCGCTGAAAACCCCGGCACCGGATGAGGCGGTGGTGGAGGTGCTGTATGGGGGGATTTGCGGGTCGGATCTGCATTACTGGCTGCACGGGGCGGCGGGCGAGTCGATCCTGAAGGCGCCGCTGGTCCTCGGGCATGAGATCAGTGGCCGGGTGGTCCGGGCCGCCGCGGACGGGTCCGGGCCGGTGGCGGGGACGCCGGTGGCGGTGCATCCGGCCACCCCGGGGCCGGGTGACGGGACGGCCCGGTACCCGGCGGAGCGGCCGAACCTGTCCCCGGGGTGCACGTACCTGGGGTCCGCGGCGAGGTTCCCGCATACGGACGGGGCGTTCAGCCGGTACGTGACCCTGCCGGTCCGGATGCTCCGGGAACTCCCGGAAACCCTGGATCTGCGGACGGCGGCTTTGATCGAACCGGCGTCCGTGGCGTGGCACGCGGTTGCCCGGGCCGGGGAGGTGGCCGGCAAGACCGCGCTGGTGATCGGGTCCGGCCCGATCGGGGCGCTGGCCGTGGCTGTCCTGAAGCGGGCCGGCGCGGCCCGGATCGTGGCGGTGGATATGCATGCCAGGCCGTTGGAGATCGCCGCGGCGGTGGGCGCGGACGAGGTCCTGACCGCCACCGACGGTGAGGCGATCGCCGCGGTGCAGGCCGACGTCGTGATCGAGTCCTCCGGGAACCACCACGGCCTGGCCTCCGCGATTCAAGGCGCGGCCCGGGGCGGGACCGTGGTCATGGTCGGGCTGCTGCCCACCGGGGCGCAGCCGGTCCTGATCTCCCTGGCCATCACCCGGGAACTGGACCTGAAAGGTTCGTTCCGGTTCAACGACGAAATCGACGAGGTCATCACCGCCCTCGCCGACGGCACCCTGCACATCGGCCCGGTCATCACCCACGACTACCCCGTGACCGACGCCCTCAACGCGTTCGAAACCGCCCGCGACTCCGCCCAATCCGGCAAAGTCCTCCTCAACTTCGGGGAAGCATCATGATCACGAAGCTGCCGCCCCTGGTTGTCATGGGTGTCTCCGGCTGCGGAAAATCGACCGTCGGCGCGCTGCTGGGCGAGCGGCTTGGCGTGCCGTTCTTCGACGGGGACGACTTCCATCCGGCCGCCAACAAGGCCAAGATGGCAAGCGGCACACCCTTGAATGACGAGGACAGGGCACCGTGGCTCGCAGAGATCGGTGCCGCGCTGGCAACGCCATCCGACGCAGCCCGCTCGAATATCATCGCCTGCTCGGCGCTCAAGCGGAGCTACCGCGACCTGCTGCGCAGCTTCGTTCCCGGCCTGGTGTTCGTCCACCTTTCCGGCGCGGAAGCCACCATTTCGGGCCGGATCAGCGGCAGGGCGCACGAATACATGCCCAGCAGCCTCCTGGCCTCGCAGCTTGCGACGCTGGAGCCGTTGGGAACCGATGAGGCGCATATTCCCGTGGATATCCTCGGCGATCCGGCAACGCTCGTAGACGGCATCGTCCGCGAGCTGGAACGTTCCTGACCCTACCTCTGGGGCTGGATCCCGTTCCCCGCGCCCTTGGCGAGTTCCACTTCGGTGTTGATGATTTCGGCGGAGCACTGGAACTGCACGTCGCAGCTTTGCAGCACGATGGTGGCCGCGGCCGTGCCCTCATTGAACGCCATCACGTTGGGAACCACCCGGATGGTGACGGTCTGGGCTTTCCGGGTGCAGCTCAGCTGGTCGTTTCCGATGCCGCCGGCGATCCGTCCGTCGCTGACCCTTTGGGTGAGCTGGATGACGGGTATGGCGGTAGTCAGGGTGGGGCCGGTGTCGCAGACGAAGGTGATTGGAATATCGACGGCGGCGCCGTCGGCGACGAGGATTCCGGGCCCCGCGCTGACCAGCGTCGCGGGGGCTGCGTGGGCGGGGGCGGCGACGCCCATGAGGCCGGCGGCGAGTGCGACGGCGGCGAGGCGGCTTCTAGTGCCTAACATCAGGTTCTCCCTTAGAGGCAGGTTGGAGTGGATTATGCTGCCAAACGTCCGCGCGGCCGAAAGTCCGGCTGGCCGCACCATACTCACGCACCGGTTGCGCTGACAAGAGCCAAATAAAAGGGAAGCGGACGACGGCGGGGGGGGCCCCCCGCGGGCCCGGGGAAGAAAAGGGGTTTTGGGTTTTTTTTCACAAAACCCGGGCGGATAAGTGAAAAAACCACGGGA